>CAMDHB010000107.1 GCA_945897655.1 Pseudorhodobacter antarcticus | reverse complement strand
GAATTGCTTTGGGCAATTCGCAAAGTGAAGGAATGGGAGGTTTGAGATGGACGGGGATATTGATACCTACAACGCGGCCCAGACGCCCGAAAACCGGGCGATCTGTGAGGCGCTGGCTGCGATGATCACGGACGGATTGCCGGGGGCGGAGGGCAAGGTTTGGCACGGCGGGCCGGTCTGGTTTCTGAGCGGCAACCCGGTGGTAGGCTACTGGGTGCGCAAGGGCGGGGTTCAGTTGCTGTTCTGGAGTGGGCAGGACTTTGGCGAGGCGGGCCTGCGGGCGGAGGGCAAGTTCCGGGCGGCGGAGGTGGTTTATGCCGATGCGGGCCAGATCAACGCAGGGGATGTGCAGCGCTGGCTGGGGCGCGCGGCGGTGATCCAGTGGGATTATGCCAATATCGTCAAGCGCAAGGGGCGGTTGGAGAAGTTGGGGGAGTGGTAGGGATCAGGGCCGGGTGGCTAACCAACCGCGAAAGGTGAAAGCGGCGTAGAACAGTTGGATGTCGGTGAAGCCTGCTTCGGCCAAAAGGGCGGCATCCTCGGACGGGGAGAGGGTGGGCAGGCGGGTGGCGAGGGTGGGGATCATCTGGGCTGCTTGCACCGGATCAAGGCCGTTTGACTGGGCAAAGGCGGCGAAGCGGGTCAGCCAGAGGGTTTTTTGATCTTGCGGGATGGAATGGTGGGCGGTGACGAGGCGGGCGCCGGGTTTGAGGCGGGTGTGCAGGGCGCGGAGGGTTTGCAGGCGGTCCTCGGTCGGCAGGAAGTGCAGGGTCAAGAGGCAGGCGGCACCGTCAAAGGGGCCTTGGGGTGCGGTGTCGATGTAGCCCTGATGCAGGGTGGCGCGGTCGGCATGGGGGCCAAGGGTGCGGGTGGCAAGGTCGAGCATCGGGGCGGACGGGTCCACCCCGGTAAAGCGCCAGCCGGGTTCGGCGGTGGCGAAGGCGGCAAGTTCCATGCCGCCCCCGGCCCCAAGGACGAGGATATGGGCGTCAGGGCCAGCCCCCTCGGCCAGCAGGATATGGGCCATCTTGTGCAGATCATGCAGGCCGGGCACCATGCGCAGGGCACCTGCGGCATAGCGGGTGACGGCGTCGGGGTCGTCGAAGTGGGACATTTGAGCCTCAGGAATTGGGGGCACAGGGTAGTGGGGGACCGGCGACAAGGCCAGCGGGGAACTTGCAGGCGGGCGGGGTGGTTCATATATGCCTGTAATGGAATGTGATGGAGGGTGTCATGGTGGATGCGGTCAGACTGACCTGTGCGACCTGCGGGCAAGGCAACCGGGTTCCGGTGGAGCGGTTGGGGGCGGGACCGAATTGCGGGTCATGTGGCGAGGCGTTGATGGATGGCAAGGTCGCGGAGTTCGATCTGGCGGCGCATGACAAGGCGACACGGGCGGATGAAGTGCCCACGATCATCGACTATTGGGCGCCGTGGTGTGGGCCGTGCCGGATGATGGCCCCGGAATATGCCAAGGCCTCGGCGGCGCTGAAGGGCCGGGTTCGCTTTGCCAAGATCAACACCGAGGATCATCCGGCGGTGTCGGCGCGGTTGGGCATACGGGGCATTCCGTTGCTGATCCTGTGGCACCGGGGGCGTGAGGTGGCGCGGTTGGCTGGTGCGCGACCTGCGGCCGAGATCGAGGCTTTTGTCCGCAGCAAGGTTCCTGTGGGGATGTGATGGAATAGTGGGCGATACTCGCTAATCACGATTGTAATAGTAGAATATTCTTGCGCGAGGGGTCGAATCGCATCAGAACTGCCGTATTGGCGTGCAGGAGTGATTATGTTTGGCATCGAGATAGCGGCAGAGTGGCACCCCTGGATGGCCCTCGGCATCATGGCGGTGATGTTTGTGATGTTCATCCGCGAGACCTATCCGATGGAAGTGGTCGCGGTGGGCGGTGCTGCGGTGATGATGATCACGGGCCTGTTGCCGCTGAAGGACGCGGGGGGTGTTCTGTCAAACTCGGCCCCCTGGACGATTGCATTCATGTTCATGGTGATGGGCGGGCTGGTGCGCACGGGCGCGGTTGAACTGATCATTGGCATGGCGGAAAGCCGGGTGGAAAAGAACCCGGTGGCCACGGTGATCGTGCTGTTCAGCTTTATCGCCGTTGCAAGCGCCTTCATGAACAACACGCCCTTGGTGGCGGTGATGATCCCGGTGGTCATTCAGATTGCGGCCAAGTTGGGCAAGGCGCCGTCGAAATTCCTGATCCCGCTGAGCCATATGACGGTGCTCGGGGGGATGATCACTCTGATCGGCACCTCGACCAACATTCTGGTGGACGGTGTGGCGACCAAGGAGGGGCTGGCGCCGTTCACGCTGTTCGAAATTGCGCCCTTGGGCATTGCCGTGACGCTGGTGGGCGGGATTTACATGCTGATCGCGGCGCCGCGCCTGTTGCCGGATCGCCAGTCGATGGCCGCACTGCTGGGCGACCGCAAGAAGCGCAAGTATTTCACCGAGGTCGCCATCCCCGAGGATTCGGTGCTGATCGGCAAGCCGGTGCTGGAGGTGACGCAGTTCAAGCGCAATGGCGTGCGGTTGATCGACGTGCTGCGCGGGGATGCCAGTTTGCGCAGGGACATGGCGCCGGTTGTGCTGCAAGCGGGTGACCGGGTCGTGCTGCGCACCGAGATGTCGGAATTGCTGGAGATGCAGAACCGCACGGATATGCGGGTGGCGGACAAGCTGTCGTCGGTCGAGACGGAGACGGTGGAAGTGCTGATCACGCCGGGCTGCAAGATGATTGGCCGGACGCTGGGCGACATGCGTTTGCGGCGGCGGTATGGGGTGTATCCGCTGGCGCTGCACCGCAAGGATCAGAACATCGGGCGGCAGTTGGATGATGTCGAGGTGAAGGTCGGTGACACGCTGCTGCTGGAAGGCGCGCCGGATGACATCAAGCGGCTGGCGGTGGACATGGATCTGGTGGACATGTCCCACCCCACGGCGCGGGCGTATCGCCGCACCAAGGCACCGATTGCGATTGGGGCACTGGTGCTGGTGATCGTCATGTCCTCGTTCGAGGTGGCGCCGATCCTGGTCATGTCCTTCATGGCAGTGGCGCTGATCCTGATCACGCGCTGCATCGACAGTGACGAGGCCCTGGGCTTTGTCGATGGGCGGTTGATGGCGATGATCTTTGCCATGCTGGCGGTGGGTGAGGGGTTGGATGCCTCGGGTGCTGTGCAGCTGACCGTGGACGCGGTTGAGCCATACATGGAGGGATTGTCGCCGTTCATGACCATCCTGGCGATCTACCTGATGGGGCTGATCCTGACCGAGTTCCTGTCGAACAATGCGGTGGCGGTGATTTACACGCCGATTGCCATTCAACTGGCGCTGCAGTTGGGGGTGGACCCAAGGCCGTTTGTGGTGGCTGTGATGTTTTCCTCGACGCTCGCCTTCGCCACGCCGATTGGGTACCAGACCAACATGATGGTTTACGGCCCGGGGGGGTACAAGTTCCTGGACTTTACCCGGATCGGATTGCCGTTGAACATCATCACCTGGTTGGTGGTGTCGGCCCTGATCCCGATCATCTGGCCGCTGACGCCCTGAGGTGGTAGCAGGGTTGCCAGAGGTGACCCGTGGGACAAGAGTTTGAGCGCATCGAGGGCGGTAGGCCTGATCTGGCGGCATTGGCCGGGGGGCTGCTGCATCTGGTCGACTGCGATCTGACCGGGGCCGATCTGTCGGGGCTGGATATGGCGGGCTGGTGGTTTCAGCGCTGTCAGTTTCGCGAGGTCAAGGCGATCCGGACGGTGCTGGACGGGGCAACGTTCGAAGGGTGCCGGGGGGCATTTGCCGACTTTCGGGCGGCGCGGATGGCGGAAGCCAGATTGCGCGGCTGCGATTTCAACAATGCGAATTTTGGGGAGGCGGTGTTGACGGGTGCCCGGATGTCGGGGTGCAAGTTGACTGGGGCTGATCTGGTCAAGGCGGGGACTATTGGGCTGGTGGTGGAGGATAGCCTGCTGGTGTCGGCCCGGATGAAGGGGGTTTCGCTGCGCCGCGCCCGGCTGGTGGGGGTGGATTTGAGCATGGCGGACTTGTCGGCCTGTGATTTCCGCGAGGCGGTGTTTGACGGCTGTTCGCTGCGCGAGGCCATCACCACAGGGGCGCGGTTTGAAGGGGCGGACTTGCGGGGGGCCGATCTGGGTGGGTTGATGCTGCCGGATGCGGGGCGGTTCAAGGGGGCGACGGTGTCACGCGTCCAAGCGGCCGAATTGCTGGCGCAAATGGGGTTGCAGGTGCGGTGAGGGACCGCAGGGGCATCACGCGCAGTCGGGTGGTGGCGGCGTTGCCACAGGTGCCAGAGCTTGCGCCGGGGACGCGGGCGGTCGTGCTGGTCGAGGGGATCAGTGACAGCGTGGCGGTTGAGGCGGCGGCGCGGCGGTTGGGCGTTGATCTGGCGGGTGTGCAGGTGGTTGCGGCTGGTGGGGTAGGGTCCATTGGCGCGCTGGCGGGGCGGTTCGGGCCGAAGGGTGCCGCGCTGCCGTTGCGCGGCTTGTGCGATGCGGCGGAGGTGCCTTGGCTTTGCAAGGCGCTGACCAAGGCGGGTGTCGGGATTGCGCTGGACCCTGGCGGGTTGGAGGCCTTGGGGTTTGCCGTGTGCGACCGCGATCTGGAGGATGAGTTGATCCGGGCGCTGGGGGTGGAGCGGGTTGAGGCGCTGTTCGCCGCGGAGGGCGATCTGGCGGCGTTTCGCACGTTGCAGCGGCAGGGGCCTTGGCGCGATGCGGCGGTTACCGATCAGATCCGGCGGTTTCTGGGGGCTGGGGCGGGGCGCAAGATCCGCTATGCCGGGGTCTTTGTGCAGGCGGTGGCGCTGGAGCGGATGCCAGAGCCCTTGCGCCGCCTTTTGGCGGGGTTGCAGCCTGACCCCCGGGTGGTGTAAGGCCAGCGGCGAAATCAGGGTCGGAGTACGGGTCATGGCAGGCCATTCAAAGTGGGCGAATATCCAGCACCGCAAGGGCAAGCAGGACAAGATGCGGTCCAAGGTGTTTTCCAAGCTGGCAAAGGAAATCACCGTTGCCGCCAAGATGGGGATGCCGGACGTCGACATGAACCCGCGTCTGCGGTTGGCGGTCAAGGCGGCCAAGGCGGTGTCGATGCCCAAGGACGTGATCGACCGGGCCATCAAGAAATCGCAGATGGGCGACGGGGCGGATTACACCGAACTGCGGTACGAAGGCTATGGTGCCAATGGCATTGCGATCATCGTCGAGGCGATGACCGACAACTTGAACCGCACAGCCAGCAACGTGCGCAGCTATTTCACCAAATGCGGCGGCAATCTGGGGCAGACCGGATCGGTCAGCCACGGGTTTGACCGGGTGGGCGAGATTTCGTATCCCGCCTCGGCCGGGTCGGCGGATGATGTGATGATGGCGGCGCTGGATGCGGGGGCCGATGACGTGGAAAGCGATGAGGACGGGCATTGGATCTATTGCTCGGTCGAGGCGTTGAACTCGGTTTCTGACGCGCTGGAAAAGGCCTTGGGCGAATCGACGGAAAGCAAGCTGATCTGGAAGGCGCAGACGCTGACAGAAGTTGATCTGGAAACGGCGCAGAAGTTGATGAAGCTCATCGACATGCTGGAAGAGGATGACGATGTGCAGACCGTAACGCACAACTTTGATATTCCAGAGGATGTTGCGGCCCAGCTGGAGTGATCCGGCTTGTAGGATGGGCAATGCTGTCCATCCTGCGATGGCAGCAGGCGCGGCAATTTTCCGCCGCATTTCATCAGTCTGTCATGAAACTTTGGCATGAGTGTTCAACCCGGCAAAAGGTCCGGAGCCGCAGACGAAGGGCAATCTGATGACCAAGCATGAAGCGTTTTCGTGGGAGTTTCTGGAACCAGCGGCCCCTGCGCAACCAGATGGCCCGGTTTTCACCTATTCGGCCCCTCATCAATCCTGGCTGCGGCGCACGATGATCCGCAGCGTGGAGCGGTTGAGCGGGCGGGCGCGGTTTGAGCGCATTTACCGCGATTGGCAGCGGAGCCCGCGCAATCTGGGCGAGACGGTATTTACCTCGGCCATCAAGGCGCTGGGGGTGCAGACGGATGTGAGCGCCCAAGACATGGCCCGCATTCCTGCGACGGGGCCGTTGTTGGTGGTGGCGAACCATCCTTATGGCATCGTGGATGGGCTGCTGATCGGGCATCTGATTTCAACACGGCGGTCGGACGTCAAGCTGATCTGCCATTCGCTGCTGTGCCAGCCGGTCGAGGCGCGGGATGTGCTGTTGCCGATCGACTTTGGTGTTGGCCCCGATGCGCGGCGTACCAGTGCCGAGACGCGCAAGAAGGCGGTGGAGTGGTTGGACCAAGGCCATGCGCTGATCATCTTCCCGGCGGGCGGGATTTCGACGGTGCCGACGCCGGGCGAAAAGGTGGCGGCTGATCTGGTCTGGCATCCGTTCATTGCGCGCCTGGCGCGGCGGGCTGGGGTCAAGACGCTGGCGATGTATGTGCATGGCCAGAACTCGCGGCTGTTCCAGATGATCAGCCATGTGTCCTATCCGCTGCGTTTGGCGCTGATTTTCCACGAGACGAAGCGGGTGTTGCGCCGTCCGGTAAAGGTGGGGATTGCCGATCCGGTGGGTCTGGCCGAGGCCGAGGACAAGAGCGATCTGGTGGCAACCCTGCGCGCGCGGACCTTTGCGATGGCGCCCGAGGGTGGGCCCAAGGCTGAGGCTGTGTTCGAGTTCCCCAAGCGCCTCAACCTTTGACGGCGTTGGGGCTGAATTGGCCGGATCACGTCATTTGATCGCGTACAGCGTTCGGGCGGCCTGTTGCAGGGCGCGGGTCAGGGGCGCGATGGCGGCGGCGGTCAGGCGTCCCCATTGCCAGTAAAGCGGCGTGTCCAGCGGGTTTTGGGGGGCAAGGTCGATCAGCGCGCCTGACGTCAGGTGGGCGGCGATCAGGGGTTCGGGGTTCATGCCCCAGCCCAAGCCCGCAAGGCAGGCATCCACAAAGCCATGGCTGGAGGCGAGGCGGTGGCTGGGCAGGGCGCTGGTCTGGCCAAGGCGGCCGGCCCAGAGCGATTGCAGTCGGTCACTGTCATTGAAGCGAAGGGCGGGGGCCTGCGACAGGGTCTGTGCCGTGACGCCATCTGCAAACCAGCGGGCCATGAAGGCTGGGCTGGCCGTGGCGCGGTAGCGCAGGGTGCCAAGGGGCAGCGTGTCGCAGCCTTGCAGCGGGCCGGGGTGCGAGGTGATGGCGGCGGCCACCTCGCCCGCGCGCAGCAGGGCTTGCGAGGTGTCCTGATCGTCGATCACGATGTCAAAGAGAAACCCCTGAGTGGCGGCGAGGGCGGGGATGACCCAGGTGGCCAGGCTGTCGGCATTGACGGCAATGCGCAGGGTGGGGGTTTGGGTCACCTGCCGCAGGTCCTGGGCCAGGGCCGCGTTCAGCAGGGCGGTTTCATCGTGATGGCGGACCAGACGGCGCCCGGTTTCGGTGGCGGTGCAGGGCCGTTCGCGCCGGATGAGCAGGGTTCCCGTCGCCTCCTCCAACGCCTTGATGCGTTGCGAGATGGCCGAGGGGGTGACATGAAGGTCAGCGGCAGCCAGATCGAAGGACCCGCGCCGGTGGACGGCGGCAAGGGCGGCGAGTTGGGCGGGGTCAAACATTAGCGCGCCTTATGTCCGGGCAGAAGTGTTAACTTGAGTGAAGCGGGGGCCACGGGGTAGGTCAAGGCAAAACGGGGGGTGGGCATGGCGGTTTCTGATTTGGCGGTGTTGCTGGCGACGATGGAGCCGCAGCTTTATCCGGGGGAGTATGGCTTTGCCTGTGTGGCGGCGCTGCCTGTGGGGTGCCCCGTGTTCGCGACTGCGGCCGAGGAGGAGGGGCTGACGCTGGTGGCGCTGGTCGGTGATCTGGCGGCGGCGGGGGTTGCTTATCAGGGTGGCTGGGCGCGGATCAGTCTGACCGTGCAGTCTGATTTGGCGGCGGTGGGGTTGACGGCGGCGATTGCGACGGCGCTGACCGGGCAGGGCATCAGCGCCAATGTGATCGCGGGCTTTCATCATGATCATGTCTTTGTGCAAGCGGGGCGTGCCTTGGACGCGGTGGCAGTAATGCGGGGGTTGGCCAGTGTTTGAGGCGGGTTTTCAGGGGTTTTTCACGGGGCTGAGCCTGATCCTGGCGATTGGGGCGCAGAATGCCTTTGTGCTGCGGCAGGGCATCCGGCGCGAGCATGTGGGATGGGTGGTGGCGATCTGTGCGGTGTCGGATGCGGCGCTGATCGTGGCAGGCGTGGCGGGGTTTGGCGTGGTGACTGAGGCCCTCCCTTGGCTGGCCCCGGCGATGCGCTGGCTGGGGGTGGCGTTCTTGCTGGTATACGGCGCGCTGCGGTTTAAGGCGGCCCTGCGCGGGGGCGAGGCGCTGCGGCCTGCCGAGGGGGGGCAGGTGCCGCTGGGCCGGGTGGTGGCCACGGCGCTGTTGCTGACTTGGGCCAATCCGCATGTCTATCTGGATACGATGGTGTTGCTTGGGTCCATCTCGACCCAGCACGCCCCCTATGAGGCGGGGTTTGCGGCGGGGGCGTCGCTGGCGTCGCTATGCTTTTTTGCCAGCCTGGGCTATGGCGCGCGACTGTTGGTGCCGGTGTTTGCCAACCCGAGGGCCTGGGTCGTGCTGGAGGTTGTGGTGGGGGTGACGATGTGGGCGATCGCGGCGGCGCTGGCGTTTGGGTAAGTGAATTTATTATAATAATCAGATGGTTGTTGGGTGTTGCAGCGGGCGGCGGGTCTGCGCGCGCCCGGGTTACGGGGTTTTGAGGGGTTCGCCTTAGCTTTGCGGGTCAAGGCGTTCCCGCGGAGGTATCCATGCCCGATACAACGAACATTCAGTCGTTGCCCCTGATCCAGCCGTCGCAGGCACAAAAGCATGTGACCCATAACGAGGCGTTGAAGATTCTGGACCTGATCGTCCAGATGACGGTGGAAAGCCGGACGCTGTCCGTCGCACCATCCTCGCCCGTTCTGGGGGCGTGCCATATCGTCGGCGCCGGGGCCACGGGGCTGTGGGCGGGGCAGGTTGGTTCTGCCACCACATTCACCGGCATCGTCTGGGAGTTCTATCCGCCCAAGACCGGCTGGACGGCCTGGGTCGTGGATGAGGGGCAGGCCGTGGTTTATGATGGCGCGGCTTGGGTTGCGGCGTCGGAAGCACCGGCGGAGTTTCCGCGACTGGGCGTGTCGGCCACGCCGGATGCCACCAACCGGCTGACGGTATCGTCGCCGGCGACGCTGCTGAACCATGCCGGGGCGGGGCATCAGGTCAAGGTCAACAAGGCCAGTTCCAGCGACACGGCCAGTCTGATGTTTCAGACCGGCTTTTCTGGCCGGGCCGAGATGGGCACGGCGGGGACGGATGACTTTGCGATCAAGGTCAGTGCGGATGGATCCAGCTTTACCGAAGCGGTGAAGTTTGACCGCACCACCGGGCGGACGGTGGTGCAAGAGGGGTTGCGGCTGACGCCTGCGGCGGGCGATCTGGCGGGGCCGGTCGATGGTGAGGTCTGGTATGACAGCACGGCTGCCAAATTTCGGGCCCATCAGAATGGAGCCAGTGTCGATCTGATCGGGTCGGGCGGTGGTGGCAGCGTGACGGTGTTCTCCGATGCCGATTTCACCGTGCAGGATGATGGCGACGCGACCAA
>CAMDHB010000106.1 GCA_945897655.1 Pseudorhodobacter antarcticus | reverse complement strand
TGGGAATCCTGAATCGGTGCAAGCGCGACATGCTCTAATCCCTTCGCGCCCCGGTCCCGCTTCCGGCGCTTCATCGGGCCTTGAAGAAGCAGGACGGACACCACGATGGGACGCCAGGATTTCATGCTCACCGCTTCCAACCAGCGGAACGCACTCACGACCGGGTTTTATGCCTCGACCCCGGTGCAAACCGCCTTTGGCTGGGCGGCGGCATCAGACCTTGGCCCCGGCGATCTGGTCATGACCCGCGACATGGGGCTGGTTCCCGTCGCCAAAGTGCACACCGAACACCGACAGGCCCTGTGGTCCGTTCATGTCCCGGCGGGGGCTTTGGGCAACGCAGGCCCCGTGATGCTGCCACCCGGCCAGCCCCTGCTGATCCAAACCGATTGGGCCATGCCCTTTTCGGGCGATGACCTCGCCCTTGTGCCCGCCACAGCATTGGAGGGCTGGCGCGGCATTGCCCCCCATGTTCCCGCCGAAGCACAGCCGGTCTTGCAGCTGACGCTGGACCAACCGGCCATCCTGTTCATCGGCCCAGGCCTGATGGCAGGGTGTGACGGCACGGATGACACGGTCTTTGACCTGCACCGCCTGATGCAATTCCCCCGCCGCCCCATCCTGCCCCTTGCCGCCGCCCGCCACATGATGGCCCAACTGGTGGCGGATGAAGCGTGCGAGGCGATCATCGCCCTTCAGGCCGCCGATTTGCGCCCGCCGCCGAACCTGTCGTAAAAGCCCTCTCCCTTGGCCGCCAGATCGCGCAGCAGGGCAGGGGCGGCATAGCGCACCCCATGCGTCGCCTCCAACCCGTCGCAAATCTCAACCGCCTTGGTCGCGCCGATGATATCCAGCCAGGCAAACGGCCCGCCCGACCAGGGCGCAAAGCCCCAGCCCAGAATGGCCCCCACATCGCCCTCGCGGATATCGGTCAACACACCCTCTTCCAGCGCCCGCACCGCCTCCAGTACCTGCGACATCAGCAGACGGTGCTGCACCGTCACCAGATCCGGCTGATCCTCGGCCACCGGCCACATCTGGCCCAGACCCTCCCACAGCCCCTCACGCTTGCCCGCCGCGTCATAGGCATAGAACCCCGCCTTGGCCTTGCGCCCCATCCTGCCCTTTTCGGCCAGGGCAAAGATCACGGCATCCACGTCATCATCCGGATAAGCATTGCCCAGTGCCGCCTTGGTGGCCTTGGCAATCTTGATCCCCAGATCGATCGAAATCTCATCCGTCAACTGCAACGGCCCCACCGGCATCCCCACCATCTTGGCCGCATTTTCCACCAGCACCGGCGACACGCCTTCCGACACCATCCGGATGCCTTCATTCGTGTAAGGCAGGATGCAGCGGTTGGCATAGAAATAGCGGGCATCGTTCACCACAATGGGCGTCTTGCGGATCTGGCGCACGAAATCCAGCGCCTTGGCCACGGCACGGTCCCCCGTTTGCGCGCCCTTGATAATCTCCACCAGCGCCATCCGGTCCACCGGGCTGAAGAAGTGCACGCCGATGAACTGATCGGGCCGCTTGCTGGACGTGGCCAACCCCGTGATCGGCAGGGTCGAGGTGTTGGAGGCAAAGATACACTCCGGCCCCACCGCCGCCTCGACCTTGGCGATGACCTCGGCCTTGACCGATGGGTCCTCGAACACCGCTTCGACAATCAGATCGACCCCTGACAGCGCCGCATAATCGGTCGTCGCGTTGATCCGGCCCAAAACTTCGGCCTTCTTGTCCAACGTCATCGCCCGGCGCTGTATGCCCTTGTCCAACAAGTCAGACGAATGCGCCTTACCCCGGTCTGCGGCCTCCTGTGTGGCATCAATCAACACCACCTCAATCCCCGCCAAGGCACTGACATAGGCGATCCCCGCCCCCATCATGCCAGCACCAATCACCCCCACCTTGCGCACGGTCTGATCCGGTGCCGCAGGCCGGTTGGCGCCCTTCTCCAGCGCCTCCTTGTTGATGAACAAGGACCGGATCATGGCCGTCGAACTGGGGTTCATCAGGACCGATACGAAATTCCGCGTCTCGATCTTCAGCGCCACGTCAAAGGGCACCAAGGCGCCTTCGTACACGGCCTGCATCAGGGCGCGGGCCGCCGGGTAAACCCCCATCGTCTTGCCCATCACCATCGCATTGGCCCCGACAAAGGTCATGTACCCCGCCGGATGATAGGGGTTGCCCCCCGGCATCTTGTACCCCTTGGCATCCCAGGGTTTGACCAGATCGGCATCCGTCGCGGCCAGTACCCATTCCTTGGCGCGGGTCAGCAGCGCCTCGGGGGCCACCACCTCGTCAATCAGACCATTCGCCTTGGCGGATTTGGGGTCTGACAACTTGCCCTCCAGCAGGAAGGGGGCGGCGACCATCGCCCCCAACTTGCGGATCAGACGAGTCGTGCCACCTGCACCGGGAAAAATCCCCACCTGAATCTCGGGCAACCCGATCTTGGCCTTGGGGTTGTCGGCAGCAATGATCCGGTGGCAGGCCAGCGGAATCTCATAGCCAATCCCCACCCCCGTTCCCGGCATCGCCGCCACAATCGGCTTGCCGCCCTTCAGCGTCTTGGGGTCCATCCCCGCCCGTTCAATCTTGCGCAGCAGGGCGTGGATGGCCATCACCCCGGCAAACAACGCCTCCGCCCCGCCCTCTTTCATCCGGGCGATCACGTTCAGATCCATGCCCCCCGCGAAATCCTTCTTGCCGCTGGTCAGAATCACGCCCTTGACGCCCGCATCGCCCAAGGCCCGGTCAATCAACCCCTCCAACTCGCCATAGCCGGCCATCGACATCACGTTCATCGACTTCCCCGGCACATCCCAAGTGATCGTGGCCACACCATCGCCGTCCACTGCATAGGCAAAATCGGTCATTCTTTCGGTCCTTCCGGGTTGATATCGGGGTGTAAAGCCAGCCGCACCAGCGGCCAGCGGCTATTGGCAAGGGCATTGGTGATCGACACGGCACGCCAATAGCCCGCGATCAGGCGCAACGTCAGCTGAGACCGGAACGGCGGCATGATCCGCTGCCCCCCGCTGATCAGATGCGTCACATAACTGCCCGAGATCAGTCCGGCATCCAGTTGCGTGGCCGCCTCGACCAGCCGGATGTAATCGGTGACCTTGTGAAACTTCAACGTCTGGCTGAACTGGTCAAAGCCCGCGCGCAGGTCGTCCTCGGTCGCCACGACCTTGCTTTCGTCATGGCTGATGATGTGGCAGGGCAGGTGAACCGCGCAGCGATAGGTCGCCCAGTCATCCGTCATCACGGCCAGACTGACCCCGTCCAGATAGACCTGAAAGATGTCTGACGCGTCCATCCCGCCCATGCCCTTAGCGTGGCCCGGCCCAATCGGTGCCGTCCTTGTAGGTGAACCGCGCCTTGCCCCCGCCGATATGCACCTTCAGGTCGACATCGGAATAGGTCGCAACCTCCGCCTGCGCCTTCGTGCCCACGACCAGAAAGGCGGCAACCTTGTCCGTGCGGTTGATGAACTGGTGCCCATCCGCGCGGCCCGCCGGAAAGGCCGCACAATCGCCCACCCGCATCACCGTTTCGCCCGCATCCTGTACCAGAACGCACTCGCCTTCGGTGACCATGACAAACTCATCCTCATTCAGATGCCAGTGCCGCAGACTGGACAGCGCCCCCGGCTCCAGCCGCACGATGTTCACTCCAAACTGCGTCAACCCCCCCGCATCGCCCAATCGCAGGCTGCTGCGCCCCCGCATCATCCCGGCATAGGGTTCGGGATAAATCGACCCGGTCTTGACCGGGACCGCCGACAGATCAATCTTCGCCATCCACCCCTCCACGGGTTTCAAAATTCCCTTGCGGCGAGACCAATGCCCGCCCCAACGTCCAGTTCAAATGCCCTTCCGAGCTTTCAATCTCGGCAATCCGCCACCCATCCGAAGCCTCCTGCACCACCATCCGCGTCGGAAAGGGGGCCACCAGCAGGTTGGCCCGTACCAGAATATGCGTCACCACCCGCACCGCAATCTGCCCTTCGCCAATCGGGTCAAAGCCCAGAAACTGCCGGTAAATGTCCGTCACCCCATGCAGCCGGATGATCGACACATACAGATCAAAGTCCTCCCGCAGCGACGCTTCGTCCAACAGGATGTAGGACGGCCCGTCCTTGGGCGTAAACTTCATCGGTAAGGTCAGGATAGACCGGTACAGGGCAAAGTCGCCCGAAATCAGCGCCTTGGTCAGCAACTCCCCCAGTTCCTGAAAGGCGCGTTCGGCCATCCGTCAGACCCTTTCGATGATCGTGGCCGCACCCATCCCACTGGCAATGCACAAGGTGGCCAAGCCCAGCGCCTTGTCGCTGCGCTCCATCTCGTCCAGCAAGGTGCCGATGATGATGGCTCCGGTCGCGCCCAAGGGGTGCCCCATCGCAATCGACCCGCCATTGACGTTGACGCGGGCCGGATTCACCCCAAACGCCTGCTGGAACCGCAGCACGACGGCCGCAAAGGCCTCGTTCACTTCGAACAGGTCGATGTCACCCACGGTCAACCCGGCCTCGGCCAAAATCTTCTGCGTCACCGGCACCGGTCCGGTCAGCATGATGGTCGGATCCGTGCCGATCTTGGCCGTGGCGCGAATGCGGGCGCGCGGCTTCAACCCATGCGCCCGGCCGAACTCGGCATCGCCAATCAGGATCGCCGCGGCACCATCCACGATGCCGCTGGAGTTGCCAGCGTGGTGAATGTGGTTGATCCGCTCCAGATGCGGATACTTCAGCATCGCCACCTTGTCGAACCCCGGCATCCCCTCGCCCATCTCCTTGAAGGCGGGTTTCAGGGCACCCAAGGCCTGCATATCGGTACCCGGGCGCATGTATTCATCGGTGGCCAAGATCGGCAACCCGTTGATATCACGGATGGTGATGACCGACCGGTCAAACCTCCCCTCTTTCCACGCAATCGCCGCCCGCCGTTGGCTTTCCACCGCCAAGGCATCGGCATCATCACGGCTGAAGCCATACTCCGTCGCAATGATATCCGCCGAAATCCCCTGCGGCACGAAATAGGTCTTCATCGCCAACCCCGGGTCCACGGCAATCGCCGCACCATCGGACCCCATCGCAACCCGCCCCATCATCTCGACCCCGCCCGCGATATAGGCCCGACCGGCCCCCGCACGCACTTGATTGGCGGCCAGATTGACCGCCTCCATCCCGCTCGCGCAGAACCGGTTGATCGACAGGCCCGGAATGCTCTCATCCAGGCCTGATGCCAGCACCGCCGACCGTGCAAGGCACCCGCCCTGCTCGCCCACCTGCGTGACATTTCCCCAGATCACATCCTCAACCGCATGGCCCGTGAGCCCGTTGCGCGCGCCCAAGGCATCCAGCATCTGCGCCGACAGCGCCAAGGCCGTCACCTCATGCAGCGACCCATCCGGGCGTCCCTTGCCACGGGGGCTGCGGACGGCGTCATAGATAAAAGCGTCGGTCATGGTCTTCTCCTTAAACGCGGTCCGCCGGGCTGCCCGGCATCAGATCATAGGGGGCTTGCCACCCCGGAACGGCAGAAATCCGGGCCAGCCAGGCATCGATATGGGGCCAATCGGCCCGATCAAAGCCAAAGGGTTCGGGGTAGTACAGATAGCCACAGCATGACAGATCCGCGATCGTCATCGCCTCGCCCGCCACCCATTTGCGCCGCGACAAATGGTCGTCCAGCACCTTGTAGGCCGACTTCAACCGCGCCTGCATGAAGGCAATCACCTCCGCCGACCGCTTCGCCTCGGGGACAAAGTTCATCTGGAACCGGGTCATGCCGACGGCTGTGGACAGCTTGTGATTGTCCCAGAACAGCCACCGCAACACCTCGCGCCGTTCGGCCGCCGACCGCCCGCCCAGCTTGCCCGATTTGCTGCTGATGTAGTCCAGCATCACGCCCGACTGGGTCAGCGTGGTGTCCCCGTCCACCAGCACCGGCACCTCGCCCATCACGTTGATGGAGCGAAACTCTGGCGTGCGGGTGGCGCCGCCAAAGAAGTCGACATACTCGGCCTCCCACTCCATCCCCGCTGAGGTCAGGGCCAGGGCCACCTTGTAGGCGTTGCCGCTTTCGCCAAAGCAATAGAGTTTGATCGTCATAGGTGCGCGCCCTTTGTTGCGGCAGAACCGGGGGGGTTCACACCCCCCGGACCCCCCGTGGAGTATTTTTGCCGAAATGAAGCTTGAGGCAGGAAGGTAAGCTTTTCTTAAACATTTAGCATCAGCCTGTCCGTGCGGTACAGGGAGGAGTCCCGATGACCGCCCGGAGTGAAGCCCCGCGTGATCGAAGGGATAGCCAAGCCTGGGGTGTCATGCGGGGTGGAGCCCCCATTCACTCTGGTCGAAATACTCCCCCGCCGGAGGCGTCCTGCCTTGCAAACCAACCCAGCCGTCATTGCTTGCGCGCCTCCAGTTCCGAATTGAACAGGCGCAGGCGGTGGGTCAGGTTGTCTTCGTTGATGACGGAGGTGAAGTTTTCAAACAGGAACGACAGCGCCTCGCCCTCATCCAGCCCCGCCTCGGTGGCAAAGCGTTTCAGGCGGCGATAACCGTCTTCGGTCATCGCTACCGGAAAGCGGCGGGTCAGGCGAAAGCGTTTGGGCATCGGCGTCTCCGGGGCGCAGGACATGGGGAGTTTAGCTGAAAATCCGTCCTGCAGCCTAGAACGCTTCGGCGGGCATTGCCATGACCGTCTCGGCCCCGCTTTCAATTCGGGCCAGATGCAGCCCGCAGGCCGGCAAATGGCGCGCCATGTAGTAGCGCCCGGTCGTTAGTTTCGCCTGGGCAAAAGCCGCGTCCCCCCCGGCGTCCAGGGACGTCAGCGCAGCCCGTGACATGCGCGTCCACATCAGCCCCATGCAGACATGCCCCATCAGATGCAGAAAGTCCGACGACCCGGCAAGGGCCGCATTGGGGTTCTTCATGCCATTCGCCATGAAGAACATCGCCGCCGCCTGCAGCTGTTTGGAGGCCACCTTCAGCGCCTTGGTGAACGCCTCCATCCGGGGTTCGGCGTCATGGGCAAGGGCTTCCGCCTTGACCATCTCAAAGAACGCCAGCACATGTTTGCCGCCATCTTGGGCAAGCTTGCGCCCCACCAGATCCAGCGCCTGCACGCCGTTTGCCCCTTCATAGATCATCGCGATCCGGGCATCGCGCACGAACTGGCTCATCGGGTTATCCTCGATATAGCCGTGGCCGCCCCAGACTTGCTGGGCCTGCACGGCCATTTCAAACCCCTTGTCGGTCTGAAAGCCTTTGATAACCGGGATCAGCAGCGACACCAATCCATCGGCCCCCGCATCCCCCATCCGGTGCGCCCGGTCGATCAGCGAGGCGCCCCAATAGGTCAACGCCCGCGCCCCTTCGACAAAGGACCTTTGGTCCATAAGGCTGCGGCGGATGTCAGGATGCACGATCAGCGGGTCCGCCGGCCCTTGCGGGTTTTCCACCCCGGTGATGGCGCGGCCCTGCAACCGGTCGCGGGCGTAATCCGCCGCCGCCTGATAGGCCGCTTCGGCCACGGCATAGCCTTGCAGACCCACACCCAGCCGCGCCTCATTCATCATGGTGAACATGGCGCGCATGCCCTTGTGCAGATCACCCAGCAGCCAGCCCGTGGCCCCGTCGAAATTCATCACACAGGTGGCAGACCCGTGGATGCCCATCTTGTGTTCCACTTTGCCAACCGACACGCCATTGCGCGCAGCGCCAATCATCTTCGGCACAATGAACAGGCTTATCCCCTTGGTCCCCTCACCTCCGCCCGGTGCCTTGGCCAGAACCAGATGGATGATGTTGTCCGCCATGTCGTGATCGCCAGCCGAGATGAAGATCTTGGTCCCGGTCACCTTGAACGACCCATCCGCCTGCGGTTCGGCCCGGGTCCGCATCAGCCCCAGATCGGTGCCGCAATGCGGTTCGGTCAGGTTCATCGTGCCGGTCCATTCGCAGGATGCCAGCTTGGGCAGATACATCGCCTTTTGTTCCGCGCTGCCATGCACCGCAATCGCGGAATAGGCGCCGTGGGTCAGGCCCTGATACATGTTCAGCGCCATGTTGGCCGATACCAGCGCCTCATTCACCGCCGAGTGGATCAGGTAAGGCAACCCCTGCCCGCCAAACTCGGGCGCGCAATCAAGCGCGGTCCAACCGCCGCCCCGCAGCGCATCAAACGCCGCCTTGAACCCCTTGGGCGTGCGGACCACGCCGTTTTCCAACATGCAGCCTTCCGCATCGCCCACCGCGTTCAGGGGGGCCAGTACGTCGGACGCGATCTTGCCCGCCTCCTCCAGCACCGCCGCCGTGAACCCCTCGTCCAGATCGCTGTAGCCGGGGATATCGGAAGTTGAGATCTGCAACACCTGATGCAACAGGAACTGCATGTCTTGCACGGGGGCGCGGTAGGTCATTTTCCGTCCTTTCTATTCGGCAGCACGGCGAAAGCCTGCAATCATCGCAGCCCCCGCCACCAATTCCACTTTCAATTCCGCGATCGCCATATCCAACTCGGCGCGCTGCGATTCCATCTGCTGCAACCGGGCCTGCGCCACCTCATAGGCGCGGGTGAGTTGTGCCTCGTTCGATCCGTTGCGGTTGTACATCGCCAGGATCTGCCGGATATCCTCCAGCGAAAAGCCAAAGCGCTTGCCCCGCAGGATCAGCGTCAGCCGTGCCCGGTCGGCCCGGGTAAACAACCGCTGCGCGCCCTTCCGGATCGGAAAAAGCAGCTCTTTGGATTCGTAGAACCGCAGCGTTCTGGGCGTCACGTCATAGGCGTCGCACATCGCGCGAATCGTCATCGTCTCGTCCGTCATCGCCCACTCGCGTTTCTATGGCCCCCATCATTGGGCCATTTCCGGCACGGAAGGTAGTATGCTTGACGTTGACGTCAACGTAACGTGACGTCAGAACCGGATCATGACGACCGCTTCAGGTCATCCAGCGTCGCATCGCGCAGGGCGCGCAGGTCGGTGATTGTGGCGTCCAGATCCACGCGTTGCTTTTCCAGCGCCGCAAGCTGGCGGTCCGCCAGATGCAGCCAGGTCTCCAGTTGCGGCACCGTGCCCTTCTGGCGATAGATCAGCAGCCACTGCCGGATCTCCTCCAGCGAAAACCCAAAGCGCCGTCCCCGCAGGATCAGTGTCATCCGCGCCACTTCGCGCGCACCATAAAACCGGCTGCGCCCGTCCTTTTCGGGGGCCAGCAGTTCAATGTATTCGTAATAGCGCAGGGTGCGCGGCGTCACCTCGAACCGGGCGCACATTTCCTTGAAGCTAAGCCGAACCTCTGTCATCCGGTGCCTCCTTTGGACCAAGACTAGGATCTTCGGGCGCGTCGCGCAATAACCCAAGGGCATCCCTTGCGTATGACCGCACATAGGCGAATATTGTTGCTGAAGGAGCCGCCATGCCTGATCCCATGCAACTTGCCCGCGATTTCATGCAGCACCTGCCATACGTCCGGGCCTTGGGCATGACCCTGACCCATGTGGCGAATGGGCGGGCCGAGGTGACAATGCCCTATGCCCCCCGTCTTGTGGGTGATCCGGCCAGTGGCGTCCTGCATGGCGGCGCGATTTCGGCGCTGATGGACTCTGCCTCAGGCGCGGCGGTGATGAGCCACCCTGCCGCCGGCATGGCCACCGCAACGCTGGACCTGCGCATCGACTACATGCGCCCCGCA
>CAMDHB010000105.1 GCA_945897655.1 Pseudorhodobacter antarcticus | reverse complement strand
TTAGTCAAGTGGCGTCCAGGGCCAGGGTTTTTCGTCATCCGCTGCCGTCTGATACCTTATCGCCTTGGCCGACCAATCGCCCAAACGCTTGCCAAACCACGCGATTTCCACGTTGGGGCGGCCATTGCGGGTCACCATCAGGATAAACTGCAACAGCGCCGTCACCTGCAACACGGTCTGCACCAGCCCCAACAACATCGCGATCAGGATCATCCATAACAGCCGCAGCCACAGGCTTTCCGGTGCGCCCTCATGCGCGTGGTGCGGGGTGTTCGGGTCGGCCATCACTATCTCCATCTTCACAATCAGGGCAGCATACAAGAAATGACGGGCTTTGAACCCCTGTTTCAGCCTTTTTCCGGCGGTGTGATGCCAAGTGCTGCAAAATCAGCCCCCTGCGCCTGCATCCGGTCCAGCACGCGCGGCAAAAACGGGCGGCTGGCGTCGACATTATGCCAGCGCAGGAACCACAGCAGATACTTCTCAAACGGCCAGTCAGTGGCCAAGGCCGCCTCCAGTGCCGCAGGCCACTCGCCCGGCTTGGTCACAGTGGTGGCACAGTGGTGCAGGTCCGTCCGGCCAAACAGGATCGCAGGCACCCGGTGCAACATCCCCTCCAGCGCCAATGAGGATGAAATCGACACCGTCGCCGCCGCCCCCTGCAGGATGTCATGTACATTGGCATCGGTCACCTTCACATCCGCGCCGCACCCGCGCAGATATTTCAGGATCGCCCGCGTCTCGCGCCCCTTGTAGCGGGGATGCGGTTTGACCACGACACGCCGCCCCCCTGCCCCCTCAACCACCGTGCGCACCATGGTTTCGCTGTCCATCCACTGCGCACGCTCCACCGGATCGGACCAGTCCTGCAGAAAAATGGCCAGATGCCCCGTGCCAAAGTCCTGCCGTTCATCCTTTTGTGGATGTCGGCTGCGCCGCCCCTCGACCCAGGTCTTGCGCAGATCGGGAAAGAAACCCTCAGCCCGGTCAACCGGCACGCGGGAGGGTACAAAGACCTGATCCGCAACCATGCTTTCAAAATTCACGCCCTTGGGATCGACATAGAAATAGCCCGGCAGATAGGCCACGCCAAGGTTCAGGGCGCGCAGACGCGGCACCCTGCCATTATGGACAAAGTCGAAATGTCCGGCCGGGTCAGGCTCCTCCAGCATATCAACCTTGCGGGCCAGAATTTCCGTCCGCGCCCCCAGCCCCTCCAGCCCCGCCAACAGACGGCGGAAAAAGAAGGGCACCTTTGACGGGTCGTCGCCAATCATATGCGACGGAAGATGCAGGCGAACGCGGGCCAATCAGGTGCGGGCCGCCGCAAAGACCCGGTCAATCATCACTTGCGTGCCGCGCACAAACTCCAAGGGGCAATGATAGGCCTCACCCGTCCGGGCCGACCGGCTGAACGCCTCGACCTGCAGTTTGTAGTGGTTGACGCCGGGATAGCGTTCGATAGTCACGCTTTGCCCGGGCTGGTGCAATTCGACCTGCGCCTGATCATGCACGCCCGCGTTGAACGGCGCATTGGCCACCCGGATCATGCCCTTTTCGCCCTGAAACACCACCTCTTGCCGCAGGAACAACCGCATCGACGTCATCGCGGAATAGCTGAACTGCCCGCCCGGCCCCGCCATTTCGCCCGTCACATGGGCCCAGGTGTCCACCCCGTTTTCCATCTTAAGCCGGGCCTGCAATTCCACAGGCTCCGCCCCGGTCACGAACCGAACCGAGCCATAGGTGTAAACCCCGATATCCCGCACCCCGCCGCCGCCGGTTTCCGGCCGGTTGCGGATGTTGCCGGTATCGGCGCGGTTGTCATAGGAAAACGCGGCGTCCACATGCAGAACCCGGCCAATCGCGCCCTGTTCCACCAGTGCCTTGGCCCGCTGCCATTGCGGGTGGAACACGATCATATAGGCCTCAGCCGCCAGCTTGCCCGATGCATCCCGGGCGGCGATCAGCGTGTCAATCTCGCCCGCCTCCATCGCAATCGGCTTTTCGGTCAGCACATGCTTGCCCGCCGCCAGCGCCTTAAGCGTCCATTCGATGTGCAGATGGTTCGGCAGCGGGATGTAGACCGCCTCAACCTCGGGGTCGGCAAGCAGCGCCTCATAGGTGGCATGAACCTTCAATCCGGGGCAGAAATCCTGAAACCCGACAGCCTTGTCGGGGGACGAGGTGGCCAGCGCATAAAACTCGGCCCCCTTGGCCGCATGAATGGCCGGCGCCATATGCTCCCGCGCGAATTTCGACGCGCCCAGAACACCCCACTTGATCGCTTTCATCGTCAACCCTCCCGATATTTCGGGTCAGGCTAGGAACATCGGGCCCGCACGGCAAGGGCCGATCCGTCAGGTCCTGCCGTTATGGCGGCGCAACTTGCGCGACTGCCACAGCGCATGGACCAGAATCCCGGCATAGCCGAGTGAGATGACCACCATCGTCTCCCACGGGAAGCTCAGCAATGCCGCCACCAGTGCCACAAACCCCAAGATCACATAGCGCGCATGTTCGGCATAAAACTTGACCGATTTGAACGAAGGGGTGGGAAACCGGCTGATCATCAACCCGCCAATCAGCACCAGATAGATGCCCAGCAACCCCGGCGGCAATTCCGGCAGATCAGGCGACATAAAGGCGACATAGGCCGGCAACATCGCCAATATCGCCCCGGCGGGCGAGGGGACGCCCGTGAAGTTCGCCGCCGCAGGCTTTTCGCCACTCGATTTGTCCAGATTGCTGCGATTGCCAATGTTGAACCGCGCCAGACGCAGCAGGCAGCAGGTCGAATAGATCAGCGTGGCCACCCAACCGCCGCTTTGCAATTCATGCAGGCCCCACATGTAAATCACCAAGCCGGGGGCCACGCCGAAATTCACGAAATCGACCAGCGAATCCAGTTCCGCGCCAATCTCGCTTTCACTGCGCAGCAGTCGCGCCACCCGGCCGTCCAACCCGTCCAGCACCGCGGCCACCAGAATCATCGCCACAGCCGCCTGAAACTGCCCGTTGATCGCAAAACGGATTCCGGTCAGCCCCGCGCACATGGCCGAAATGGTGATCAGATTGGGCAGCAACTGCACCAGCGCCAGTTCGGACCGCACCTTGGGGGCCTGATCGGTCATCTATTCCTCGCGCGCCAACCGGGCGGGCAGGTTTGAGGCCAGATCAGCAATCACCGTCTCACCCGCGACCATGCTTTGCCCCAGCGCCACCATCGGGGCCACCCCCGGCGGCAGATAGACATCCAGACGCGAGCCAAAGCGGATCAAGCCAAACCGATCCCCCGTGCGCAGGGTCTGCCCCACCTTGCCCCAACACATGATCCGCCGCGCGACCAGCCCGGCAATCTGCACCACGGCCAGCTTGCGACCGTCAGGCAGTTGAATGCACAGCGAATTGCGCTCATTGTCCACGCTGGCCTTGTCCAGACTGGCGCTGACAAACTTGCCCGGACGGTAGGCGATAGCCGAAATCTGCCCCCCAACCGGCATCCGGTTAACGTGGCAATTGAACACCGACATGAACACCGACACACGCGTCAACGCCTGCGGCCCCATGCCCAATTCAACCGGCGGCACCACCACCTCGATCAGCGACACCACGCCGTCAGCCGGGCTGACCACCAGACTGTCGCCCAAGGGAACCGACCGCTTTGGATCGCGGAAAAAGTAATAGCACCAGACTGTCAGCACGACGCCTGCCCAACCGAGCGGGTCCCAGACCCAGAACAGCACGACCGTGATGACCGCAAAGATGCCGACAAAGCGGTATCCTTCGGGGTGCATCGGCTTCAAGAACGTATCGCGCAGGCGCATCAGGGGCACTCCGGTCCAGCCAAGCGCCTGACATACGCGGCGGCGCGGCGAAGTTCAACCGTTTCGCCGCGCCACATGGTCAGGCAGGCACCACCATGCCCTTGCCCTTGGCCAGTTCGCGCATCCGTTCTTGCAGCTTTTCGAACGCCCGCACTTCGATCTGGCGGATACGTTCGCGGCTGACGCCATAGCTTTCGGACAATTCTTCCAGCGTGACCGGCGTCTCGGACAGGCGGCGCTTGGCCAGCACGTCGCGTTCGCGGTCATTCAGCGCCGACATGGCTTGGGTCAGCAGGGCATGGCGCAGTTCGAACTCGTCCTTTTCGGCATAGTCGCCGGCCTGATCGCTGTCCTCATCCTCCAGCCAATCCTGCCACTGGGTCGAGCCTTCGCCATCCGCACCAACCGTCACGTTCAAGCTGGCATCGCCGCCCGACAGACGGCGGTTCATGTCAATGACCTCGGCTTCCGACACGTTCAGATCGGTCGCAATCCGGGCCACGTTTTCGGGACGCAAATCGCCCTCCTCCAACGCGCCGACCTTGGCTTTGGCCTTGCGCAGGTTGAAGAACAGCTTCTTCTGCGCCGATGTCGTGCCCAGTTTCACGAGGCTCCATGACCGCAGGATATATTCCTGGATCGACGCGCGGATCCACCACATGGCATAGGTCGCCAGACGAAAGCCCTTTTCCGGGTCAAACCGCTTCACGGCCTGCATCAGGCCCACATTCGCCTCGGAAATCACTTCCGCTTGCGGCAGGCCGTAACCCCGATAGCCCATTGCGATCTTTGCCGCCAGACGCAGGTGGCTCGTCACCATCCGGTGCGCAGCCTTGCTGTCCTGGTGGTCAACCCAGCTTTTGGCCAGCATGTATTCTTCTTCCGGCTCCAGCAGCGGAAACTTGCGGATTTCCTGCATATACCGGTTCAGCCCCTGTTCAGGACTTGGGGCAGGCAGATTGGCATAGGTGCTCATTATAGACGCTCCCTTTTGGCCCGGTGCGACTTCGCCCCCGGGGATGGTCGATTTAAGTGTGCCACAAGGCTGGTTCAAGCCCTATGATGCACATCAGCATTAACGTCAGATGAATATCGCTCCGTCGAATGTGAAGGATCATTACATTGCGATCACGCAAACGTTAGCGGAAACAGGCGCTACCCCCGCAGCGCCGCGATCAACTGGTCCAGATCATCCGGAAGGGGCGATGAAAACTCCATCATTTCACCCGACACCGGATGCTCAAACCCCAAGGTCGCTGCATGCAGTGCCTGCCGGGGAAAGCTGTTGCCCAATTCGGCAGCATCGCCAAACAGTTTCGGTGACAGCCGTTTCTTGCCGCCATAGGTCTGATCCCCCAGCAAACCATGCCCGACATAGGCCATGTGAACCCGGATCTGATGGGTACGCCCCGTCTCCAGCCAGCATTCGACCAAAGATGCCCCATCGCCAAACGCCTCGACCACGCGCACCCGTGTCACGGCGTGGCGGCCCTGCTCCCAGACCACGGCCTGGCGCTGACGGTCGGTCTTGTGGCGGGCCAGGTGGGTGGCGATCTTCAGGATACCGCCCGCCTCGAAACTGACACCCTTCAGGCCCCGAATGCGCGGATCACCGGCCTGCGGAACCCCGTGCACCACCGCCAGATAGCGGCGGTTGACCGAATGATCCTCGAACTGCGCCGCCAGCCCATGATGCGCCCGGTCGGATTTCGCGACCACCAACAGACCCGTCGTGTCCTTGTCGATCCGGTGCACGATCCCCGGCCGCCGCTCGCCCCCAATGCCTGACAGGGTGTCGGCGCAATGCGCCAGCAGCGCGTTCACCAACGTACCGGTGGGCGAACCGGGGGCGGGATGTACCACCATCCCCGCAGGCTTGTCGATCACGATCAGATCGCCGTCCTCATGCACAATGGTCAGGGCAATATCCTCGGCCAGCGTCTCGACCTCGACCGCAGGGTCCAACCGCAGGTCATAAACCTGTCCCTCCACCACCCGCGCCTTGGGGTCGGTGACGGCCACGCCGTCCAGCCACACCGCCCCTTCGGCGATCATCCGCATCAGACGCGTCCGCGACAGGGCCGCCCCCTCTGGCACAAGGGCGGCAAGCGCCTTATCAAGGCGGGGTGGCGCGTCCGCACCGATGGTCAGGCTCAGCGTATCAGGCTCAAGATCGTCGTCGGGCAAAAGGGAGGCGGGCATGACAGACCATCCGTTGGCAGAGCCAGAGCTGCCGCCCTCGCTGCGATTTCTGAAACATCTGGTCACCGTGCTGATGATCGTGATGATTGTGGGTGTCATAACCGTGGTTGGCCTGCTTGTCACCCGTATGCCGTCCGCCCCGACCGGCCCTGTTTTGCCTGATGCCCTGGCCTTGCCCGCTGGGGCCAAGGCGGCCGCCGTCACGATGGGAACCGGCTGGATCGCCGTGGTCACCACCGATGACCGCATCCTGATTTACGACACCACCGGAAATTTGCGGCAAGAACTTCAGATTGACGTCACCAAACCCTGATCGTCAGCCTAAAGTCGATCGAAACGTAAAGAAAGGCATGTTTAAGTAGATCATCCAGACGTCACCGGGGAAGCATCATGTCAAACTGGCTGTACGACTTCGCCAAATCCCAGTCCCGCAAAGAGATTGCGCTGCAGTATGACACCTGCGCCGGGGTCGAGACCAATCGCCTGATCCTGGCCGTGGTGCCCTTTGCAATCGCGGCGCTGTACCTGCCGTTCTGGATGTGTGTCGGTCTGGCCGTCATCGATGCCATTCTTGAGACAGCCGGCCTGCGGTTGCTGAAAAACCTTGATCCCCCTGCACAAGCCGGGCGCTATCTGATGATGATGGTGGCCTATGCGGGCGCTCAGATCGTTTATGGGTCGATCTATGCGATGGTGTGGCAGAACCCTGACAGCTTTGCAAAATCCTTGGCCGTCGGGATATTTCTGGTCAACCTTGTCCACATCTCGACAGTTCGCACCGTTCACCTGCCGCTGACCTATGTGTCTTTGGTCACCACCATGATCATCGCGGTCATCGGCAACACCTACTTCTGGCTGAACGCCGACAATATGACCGGCCTTCTGGTCTCCTCCTTCTGTCTGTTGGCAGCGGTCTACTTCGTTCTGGTCACGATCAAGGCCGTGAATGGCTTGTACACCGCCATGTCGCGCGGCCTTAAGGACGCCGAAGCCGCGACCGAGGCCAAGTCACGCTTTCTGGCGCAGATGAGTCACGAACTGCGCACCCCCCTGAACGCCATTCTGGGCATGGGCTATGCCGAGTTGACAAGTGCCACCCAAACCCAGTCCAGAGAGCGTCTGGCGACGCTGGTCCAATCGGCCAGCAGCCTGTCGGTCCTGCTGAATGATATCGTCGATCTGTCCACGGTCGAGGCGGGTCAACTGCCGATCCGGCCAACCGCCGTTGATATTCGTACCGAAACCAATGCCACAGTCGCCCTGTTTCGTCAGCAACTGGCCGAGGCGGGCATGACGCTGGCCGTGACCTTTGCGCCCAACGTGCCGCGAATCGGCGGGATTGATGCGCAGCGTTACCGTCAGTGCCTGTCGAACCTTTTGTCCAACGCCGTCAAGTATTCGCAAAGCGATGGGGTTGACGTGGCGGTCACCGCCCCCGCCCCCGACCGGGTCGAGGTTGTGGTGACAGATCGCGGCCCCGGCGTGCCGGAACCGCTGCGTGAAAAGATTTTCGAACCCTTTCAGCGGGGCGACAGTCAGGTTGCAGGCTCAGGCCTGGGCCTGTCGATCAGCCGCACCCTGGCCCGGCGGATGGGCGGTGATCTGGTTCTGGCGCCCGGTCAGCGCGGGGCGAGTTTCATCCTCAGCTTTGCCCTCAGCCCCTTGCCCCCGGACGCCGCCCTTCCCCCGGCCCGCCGCATCGCCGATCTGACCGGGGTACGGGTGCTGGTGGTGGATGATGTGGCCACCAACCGTCTGGTTGCGATGACCTATCTGCGCATCATGCACGCCACCGTGACCGAGGCGCCCGATGGCCCGACCGCGCTGACCATGATCGAAACGGTCCGGCCCGACGTGATCTTGATGGACATGTTGATGCCCGGCATGGACGGTGCCGAAACCCTGGAGGGCATCCGTAACCTGGCCTATTCCATCTCGCGCATTCCCGTCATCGCCATGACCGCCGACGCGTCCGAGGAGCATCGCCTGCGCTGCCTGGCCCTGGGGATGAACGGCTATGTCGCCAAACCGCTGTCCGCCGAATCGCTCAGCGCTGCCCTGCTGGCCGTCCTGCCCGATAGAAACGCCTGAAAACGACAGCGGGCGGCGGGGATAGGCAGGACGCGGCCGAAGACCGCGCGCCACCATCACGGCGCAATGACCCGGAGACGCCGATGGATGACCTGACCGCCCTTGATGCAACCGCCGTCGCCGCCCTTGTCGCTCAGGGCCGGGTGACGCCCACCGAACTGCTGGACCTCTCCCTTGCCGCCGTGGACCGTCTGAACCCCGCGCTGAATGCCGTGGTTCTAGTGCAAGAGGATGCCGCCCGCCGCGCGATAGCCGCAGGCCTGCCCCGTGGCCCCTTCCGCGGCGTGCCTTACCTCCTCAAGGATCTCGGCTGCGAGGCGACAGATTTCCCCTCGCACAACGGATCGCGCCTGTTTGCCGACACGCACTACACCTACGACTCGGAAATCTACACCCGAATGCGCGCCACCGGCGTCGTCACCTTTGGCCGCACCACCAGCCCCGAAGGCGGCATCGGGGCCGCGACCGAGGCCGCCGTTTATGGCGGCCCCACCCGCAACCCGTGGAACCTGAACCACACGTCCGGCGGCTCCTCGGGCGGGTCGGGCGCTGCGGTCGCCGCAGGCATCGTGGCCTTTGCCCACGGCTCGGATGGCGGCGGATCGGTCCGCATCCCCGCATCCTCCTGCGGCCTTTTCGGCTTCAAACCCACCCGCGCCCGCCTGCCCGATGGCCCGGCGTCTGGCGAAGGCTGGGCCGGCATGTCGATTGACGGCTTCCTGACCAAATCCGTGCGCGACACCGCCACCATGCTCGATGCCTGCTCCGGCCCCGACCTTGGCGCGCCCTATGTCGCCCCGCCCCTGCTCAAAAGCCATGCCGACGCCATCAGCCGCCCGCCCCGCCGCCTGCGCGTCGCCCTGTGTGACACCACCCTGACGGGCGAGCCCATCGACCCTGAAGTGGCCGCCGCCGTCCGCGCCACCGGGGCGCTTCTGGAAAGCTTGGGCCACCATGTCGAACCAGGCCGCCCAGAAAAAGCCAACGTTCCCATGATGATGCGCGCCTGGACCGATATCGTCGCCGTCGGCACCGCCCTGTCCATCCGCCACGGCCTGAAAGGCCGCCCCCTGACCGACGATCTGGTCGAAGGCGTCGGTCGTGGCGCACTCGCCCATGCCGAAACCCTGTCCCCCCTGCGGTATCTGGAGGCTGTGGGCGAGATCCACCACTTCGCCCGCCAGATGGCCCGCTACTTCGACACCGGCCCCGACATCCTGCTGACCGCCACCCTTGCCGAACCCCCCGCCCGCGTCGGCCGCTTTGCCCATACCACCACCGATTATGTCGATTACCGCATTGGCCCGAATGGCATCTTTGCCTATTCCCCCTTCTGCGCCATCTTCAACGCCTCGGGCCAACCCGCCGCCTCGTTGCCCCTTGCCATGTCGTCGGATGGCCTGCCCATCGGCATCCACCTCGCCGCCCCTTACGGCGCTGATGAGGAACTGATCGCCCTTTGTGCCGAGTTGGAACTTGCACAACCTTGGGGCGCAAGGCGACCAAACCAGCCCTATTCCCAATGAATTTTCTTGCATGTCCGGAAAACTGTCGCGCAAACTGACAGCATAGCCAGAAGGGGAGAGAGTCGTTTTGGCTCAGACCATCGCCGTAGAAG
>CAMDHB010000104.1 GCA_945897655.1 Pseudorhodobacter antarcticus | reverse complement strand
CAAGGCCAGCTCAGCTGCGGCGTCCGCTGCAAAGAAAAAGAAGGAGACAACACTCAGCTTGACCCCAGCATGAACCGAAATCCATAATCAGAGGTGGCTCACTTCTCGGTGAAAAAACCGGCTCAGTTTTGGGTGAAAATCAACACACCGCGATCATGGCGTCTAACCGCATGGGTTCACAATGCGAATCCTCCAAGGTCAGAGTTGTGCAACAACGCCGCGTTATCGCAACTAAAATGAATTTTTATTTCTTTGGTTATTTTATTATTAACTAAAGAGAAAAGATCGCATCAAGGATATCCTGCTTGCTGCGGCATGAGAGCTGCGAACCTCTCTGCTATTGCTCGGGCAGGTTTTCAATGAGTCGATACAAAACTACAAAGCCAAATTCTCGAAAGAGATTTTTTAACTCTAATGTCACCCGAAGTATTCTGACGTGATCCTGTATTGATTTGACAGCGATTTATTCTTAGAGGTTTGCGGCTGATATGTGCTGAGCAATAGTCAACTTATGGGGTTCGTCGTGCATTGCTGCGTTTTGGCCGGAGTATTCGCGACGCTTGCCGGGCAATGTTTTGCCCAATCCGAAGGTGCACGACCTGTCGCAGCAACGTTGAGCGCCGATGGTGCCTATGACGCGATTGCAATCAACGGGCTTGTCTTGTCCTTGTCGGATATCGAGACGTTGGTGGCCGCGGGCGTTTTGCGGATGGATGCCGTTTCGCACCGCTTCTCCTTCGGGCCAGCAATCGTATCAGAACGGCAACTGGCCGCAGCTCTTCGCGAACTGGATCTAGCCCAGCCGCGTTCGGCGCTGGGTCTTTATCGGTCTGCCAAGACGGTCTTGCCCAACGCGGCGTCGCATGAACTGACCATTCCGTCCGGTTTTGGCCCCGCTCGCTTTGCCAACCAACCCAGCGGGGCGACCCTTTCGGCCAGTTTCGGGGGTGTGTCGCGTGTTCCCTATACGAAGGACCCCGATGGCGCGCTGGGGTTTGGCTTTGGTTTTGGCAATGCCTTCGACGGGGTGGGTGCGTCGGTGATGATGTCCCTGAACGATCTGACGCAGATCGGAAATCCAGACCGCATCTCCTGGGGTTTCGCCCTTGGCCATTACATCTCGGATGGGTTGTCGGTCGCGGTGGGGGGGGAAAACCTGTTTGTCAAAACCACCGATGGTCAGGCAAGTTTCTACGCGGTTGGGAGTTGGGCGTTTGATCCTGCCACCAGTGCAATGCCATTCAAGGGCACGGCGACAATCGGCGCAGGCTCTGGCCGGTTCGCCACAATGACAGAACGTGACCGAGCCGAAGGCAAGTCGGACCTTGCGACCATCGTCTTTGGCGGGCTGGCCTGGGAAGTAGACCCAACGCTGAACCTGATTGCCGAATGGAATGGGCGAAATCTGAATGTCGGTTTGGCCTATGTGGTCCCAAATACAGGAGTTTCGATGAAAATCGGGGTCAAGGATTTGACCCGGTTCTCAGGTGACGGACCGATGCTCGCCGGATCGGTCGGCGTGTCTTTGTTAAGGTTCTGAATGATGAAGAAGAGGATGAAAACCATGAAGAATACGATAGTTGCAGCACTTTGCGTCCTGATACTCGCGGCCCCCGCCGTGGCCGACCCCTGGGCTGGTACCACGTTGTTTCGCGACAGCGACGGGATCGTGATCTCTATTCTGCATCCGGTCGACTATTTGCCCATATGGGATGGAATCAAACCGGGCGAAGTCTACTACTATTACACCTTTCGCGGCGATGTTTTGGAAATGGCATCAGCCACAGGTGGCGGGGTGAGTTCGGAAGGGCTTGCCTCGTCGGTAGCGGTGGGCGGGACTACTTACGAGGTCGAGGTTTCTGGCACCAAAATCTGGCTGAAGGATCCAGCCAACGGCCGGCGCTTTGCTGCAGAACGGCGGATTGGGCTGGTTGCACCGGATGCCAAGGGGCTGCGAGTGAACCCTACAGTCTTTGCCCTGGACTAGGGGCCCCATGGGCCGACCTTGCCTCTCACCTCGTTCGGTCTGGCAGTTCACGCTGACGGGCTTGTCTGGCGGCGAGTGCAGGGTCGGGGCGACCGCGTCTTTGAACGCGTACCAAGCTAGAGACACTAACGTACGGAGCCCTTTGGGCTGGAAGCCTTAAGCCTGCAAATGACCCCTCTTACCGCCCACAACGCTGGAGTTTGAATAATGCCCCCCTTCTCGCAACTGCTGCTGACGCCACTTTCCATCGGGAACGATTCCTTTGTCGGCGGGGTGGGTGCGGATTCGGTTGAAGGCGGTCTGGGGAATGACACCATCTCGGGAATGGCCGGCAACGATGTCCTGTCAGGAAGCGATGGGAACGACAGCCTGCTGGGCGGCGATGGCGCTGATCTGCTGTTTGGCGGCGCGGGCAAAGACACCATCCTTGGTGGCGCGGGCTTTGACGTGGTGTCCTATGAAACCGCGACCGCGTCCGTCAGGCTGCGGTTGACGACTACCAACGCGCAGAGCACGGGCGGTGCCGGTCGCGATGTGCTGGCGGAAGTCGAAGGTTTGATCGGCAGCGCCTTTGCAGACACGTTGTCCGGCGACCAGTTTGCAAACCTGCTGGACGGCGGCGCAGGTGATGACTCCCTGAACGGTGGCGATGGCAATGACACCCTGGCAGGCGGATCGGGGAATGACCTGCTGGATGGGGGAGGTGACAGTGATGCGGCCGATTATAGCGCGATCCTTGGCAATCTGATCGTTTCACTTGGACTGACCGCGGCACAAAACACCCAAGGCGCCGGGATTGATCGACTGATCGGGATCGAGCATCTTATTGGGGGACTTGGGGATGACAATCTGACTGGGTCCAACATCGCCAATGATATGCAAGGCGGACTTGGGAATGACACCCTGGACGGTGGCGAGGGTGGCGACACCTTGCAGGGCGGAGCCGGCAACGACACCTATGCCATCGACACCCCTGGCGACGTCGTGGTCGAGGGGTCCAACGAGGGTACGGACACCGTCATCTCATCCTTCAACTATACGCTTGCGGCCCATGTCGAAACCCTCGTGCTTGCCGAGGTTGCGACGGCAACCTCGGGCACTGGGAACACCGCTGCAAATACGCTGCGTGGCAATGCGTTCAACAATGTCCTGTCTGGCGCTGCCGGGGATGACACGCTGTGGGGGGGCACGGGCAATGACTCGCTGTTCGGCGGCGAAGGCCATGACATCGCATCCTATGCTGACGCGACCTTTGGTCTGACCCTTCGGCTAGATACGGCAAACGCACAAACGGTTGGCCTATTCGGGTCTGACGTCCTGAACTCGATCGAAGGTCTGGTGGGTGGGTCGGGCAATGATGCTCTGACTGGGGATCTGAACGACAACACGCTGAACGGCGGCAGCGGACGCGACACACTTTCCGGCGGCGCAGGGCAAGACCATCTTGACGGTGGTGTCGGTGATGACAGCCTGTCGGGTGACGATGGGAATGACAGCCTGCTGGGCGGCACTGGCAATGACACAATTGCCGGCGGGGCCGGGTTTAATACTTTGTCCGGTGGGCAGGGCGACGATGTTGTCGTTTATGCGCAGAGTTTGGACGATGTCAGCGTAACCTGGCTTGCCGATGACAATGCCTTCTGGATTGTCACCAATACAGCGACCGACCTGGTGACGGATGTGGAGAAATTCAGCTTCGCAGGCGCGATCCTTGATGCCTCGTACCTTCAGGCCGAGCGGCTGACGAACGGTGCAGATAGCGCCACTGCCATGGAATCCGGGGGCCAGATCTTTGGCCTCGATGGTAATGACACGCTCGTCGGTGCGCAGGGCGTTGACAGCCTTGACGGCGGTGCCGGAAACGACCTGATCAGCGGAGCGGGCGGGGCCGATCTGCTGGTTGGCGGCGCGGGTGACGATACGGTTCAGGCAGGCACTGGCAATGACACAGTCGAAGGGGGCGCCGGAAACGACATCTTGATCATCGCAGGAACCTTTGACAGCTGGACGATCACACTTGCAAGTGACGTCTATACAATTGCTGGCACAGCTGGCAGCCTGACGGCAACTGGCTTCGAAACCATGTACTTTGGCACGGACCTGACCACCAACCGCCTGCCGCGGCTGGTAAACCTGACCAGTTCCGCACAGCAAGTCACCGAAGGCAATTCTGGAACAACGACGGTGCAATTCACCGTCACGCTGGACCGGATCGCCGCCAGCAACGTGACGCTGGATTATGCGGTGGCGGCGGTTACGTCATCCCTCAACAGTTCTGATTTCGTGACCTTGGGCCCGCTCCCATCTGGGACCGTGACCGTTCTTGCCGGGCAAAGAACCGCGACCTTCACCGTGCAGATCGCGACCGACGCTGACCATGAGGCGGCGGAAACCTTCAGGGTCACGTTGGGGAATCCCTCGGTTGGGCTGATCCTTCAACAGTCCAGTTCATCGGTCACCATCCTGAATGACGACACGCAGTTTCTGACCGGGGCGGACGAGGTCTTCACCGGTACGGCGCTGGGGGATCTGGTGGATGGCCTGTTTGGCAATGACGCCCTGTCTGGCCTTGGCGGGGCGGATCTGCTGATCGGCGGAGCGGGGCGCGACACGCTTTATGGCGGGACGGATAACGATACCTTGCTGGGGGGGGCGGGTTCCGATCAGCTGTTCGGCGACGCAGGCGTTGACACGGTATCCTACGAAGTCACAACGACCGGCGTTGATGCCAGCCTTATCAAAAGCCTGTCTCGAAGTGCGCAGGACGGGACCGACCGCCTGTATGGGATCGAAAACCTGATCGGCGGCAGCGGCGATGACACGCTGACGGGCGATACCGCAGCCAACCAGCTTACCGGCCTAGCAGGCAATGACATGCTGGATGGTGGTGCGGGCAATGATACCATGACGGGTAGTGCGGGCAACGACACCTATGTCCTCGACGTCTCAGGCGATGTTGTGGTCGAACTTGCGGACCAGGGCGTGGACCGCATCATCAGCCAGGCGACCTATAGCCTCTCCGCCAATGTCGAGGAGTTGGAGCTTGCCGGAGTGTCCGCCACCAATGGCACAGGCAACGCGCTTGATAACCTGTTGCTTGGCAGCCGTCGCGAAAACCAGCTTCTGGGTGAGGCGGGCAACGACACGCTCATGGGCATGGATGGCAAAGATACGCTCTTTGGCGGCAACGGCACCGACCTTTTGAACGGTGGTACAGGTGTAGACAGACTTTTCGGCGGCTCGGGCAATGACATTCTTGTGGGCGAGGCGGCCGACGCGGTTCTGGATGGCGGCGAGAATAACGATATCCTGCAATTGGCATCCCGCTTCGTCTCATCGAGTGACGCTCAGATCATCAATATCGAGACCGTGACGCTGACCCAGTCCGGGATCATACTGAGTTTGGCCCGGCAAACTGAAGCGTTAAAAGTGAATGGCTTTGCCACCGGAACCTCGACGATTGTTGCGGGCGCCGGGGCGGATACCATCATAGGGGGCAGTGGGGCAGACAGTCTTGCAGGTGGCGAAGGCGCGGATAGCCTGATTGGCGGTCTGGGAGATGACACCATGGTCGGGGATCAGGCCGATGTGCTGATCGACGGCGGCGCGGGCAACGATGTGCTTCAAATCGCGGCCAGTTTCACGGCGGCCACTGACGCGCAGATCGTCAACATGCAGGTCGTGACGCTGACTGTGACGGGGCTAACGCTTGATCTGACAAGCCAGACCGAAGCCCTCATCCTGAACGCCTTTGCCACCGGAGCCTCAAGCATCCTTGGCACTTCCGGCGCAGATACGATCTTTGGCGGCACAGGCGTGGACAGCCTCATGGGTGGGATCGGGAACGATGTCCTGGTCGGTGAGCAGACAGACAACCTGCTGGATGGTGGCACCGGCACGGATACGCTGGCGCTAGTGGGCAATTTTACATCGGTGACTGACGCCCAAATTGCGAATGTCGAAGCAGTGTCGCTGGCAGCAGACGGGCTAACACTTAATCTGTCCAATCAGACCGAAGGTTTCACCCTGAACGGCTGGGCTGATGGGGTCTCGACGATCGTCGGCGGTGCCGGAGTCGATCTGCTGATCGGCGGCCTGGGTGCTGACAGTCTTACGGGTGGAGCAGGCGCGGACAGCGTTTATGGGGCGGAAGGCGTGGACAGCCTTTATGGGGGGGAAGGGAACGACACCTTGATTGGCGCGCAGTCGGATGCGGTTCTGGAAGGTGGCGCGGGCAGCGATGTGTTGCAGCTGGGCACGGCCTTCACCGCGGCCAGCGACGGTCAGCTTGCAACTGTCGAGGTAGTCACGCTGACCGCGACTGCGCTGTCGCTCAATTTGTCCAATCAGACCGAAGGCTTCACGCTGAACGGCTTTGCCACCGGAGCCTCGACCATCACGGGTGGCGCTGGGGCGGACAGCATCGTCGGTGGCAGCGGCGCGGACAGTCTGACCGGAGGCGTTGGAGCGGACAGTCTGACCGGAGGCGCTGGGGCAGACAGTCTCACAGGAGGGGCTGGGGCGGACAGCTTTGTATTCGTCTCCCTGACTGGGGTCGACAGCCTCACGGACTTCACCTCGGGCTCAGACGAGATCTGGCTGGACAGGGCGGTCATGACAGGACTTGGCGTTGCAGGAATTCTGTCAGAAGACGCCTTCTATTCAAGCGCGGGTGCGGTTTCTGGAAATGACGTGGCGGATCGCATCATCTACAACAGCACAACCGGAGCACTCTACTATGATGCTGATGGCAGCGGAAGTGGTGCTGCCATTCAATTCGCCATATTGACCGGTGCACCAAGTCTTCTATTTGATGATTTCTTGATCGTTTAAGTTGATTGCGTTAAACGAAAGTTTTCGTGCAGTGGCCCTTTTGGGGCCAATGCTTTACTGGTGTTTGGTAGTCGACGCATGAACGAAACAACTGCCCATCGGCAATCACACCTGAACGTAAGTGTCTGCATTGGCAGAAACTTAACTGCAAGACGCTTCAGCAGATTGTTAATGAAGACAATAAGATACACTGAGGCGCAGATCATCGCGATCCTGCGGCGTACCGAACTTTATGTGCCGGTAGCCGAAGTGAGCCGTGAGCACGGCATGAGCTACTCTTCGTTCTTCAAATGGCAAGCGAGGTATGGCGGTATTCGCCATCAGCACCCATGGAACATTTTGGCGTGATTGTGTTGCACAGGGTTTGTTGTCAATCTGGTCGGGTCATGCGGAGTTCTGGACAGTGGCGGTCGAGCAGTTCATCATCAAGGGAGATCTGGTGGCTGACAGCTTTCTGCCTTGGATCGTGCGGCACATTAGGCGGCTTGGCCTGCAGGGTGCACCTTTGCGCCGCGCCGATGGGCAGGTGGAGATCACCCTCAGCGGCCCCCCTGACCTGATCGCTGCAATGGAGTTGGGTGTCTCGCTGGGCCCGATAGATGTATGGGTCGACGCAATTGAAAGGCGGCAACTGGAGAATGGTGAGGCCCTGTGACCTTGGCGCTTTCACAAAGTGGTTACATATCGGGCGAACCAGTCTAAGAATTAGGCATGAACATCGATTCCCCTTGAGGATCGCCCATGCCTGCGCGGTTGGCAAGACAGCCAACCGAAGTCGACATAACGTGACCCAAAAGGCCGTTTACCGGAAACGAACTAATGACTGCTGTCTGGACTCCGGTCGCGTTGTCGCGCGACTTGCCTTGCTTGGGGGTGATGCCTGTCTGCGTGGACGGGATGGACGTGGCGCTGTGGCGCAGTGCGTCAGGTCGTCTGGCGGCATGGTCGGACCGGTGCCCGCACCGTGGCATGCGCCTGTCGCATGGCTTTGTGCGCGGCGAGGCGCTGTCGTGCATCTATCACGGCTGGAGCTATAGCTCCCAAGGCAATTGCTTGCGTATCCCCGCCCATCCCGATCTTGTACCCCCCGAAGCGATCCGCGTTCCGGTCTATTACGCGGTTGAGGTCGGCGGAGTGGTCTGGATTGCGCCACATGCCATCGATGCTCTGCCCCCGACATTCGAAGGCGTGGCGCTGCGCTCGCTAACGGTCGAGGCCGGGGTGGACTGGTCCGTCGCTGGGTTTTCGGTGTCGGGCCTGGTGGCGCGCGGCTTACTTGCCGGTGTTGCGGTGACGATCATGATACAATTCCTGCCGGCAGGCAGAATGGCCCTGCATGTGCTGGCCGATGCAACCGCTTCCCCTATCGCGCTGACCAAGGCGTCGCGCGCGCTGGAGGCACTGCGGCGGCAGGCAGAAGGCATCGTTGCATGACCGACCCCATCCGCGACGAATGGTATCCTGTGGCCATGGTCAGCCAACTGCGCCGTGAAGACCGCTCCACGCTACTCTTGGGCGAGTCGATCTGCGTGACGCTGGAAGACGGCCTGCCCTTGGTGACCGCCGCAGGCCGGGTCCTACCGTCCCAGGCCCGCTATGGCCATGTCTGGACCAGTTTGGGCAGCCCCACCCGCCCCCTGTTCGACATCCCCGAGGCGGACCAGCCTGGCCGCCGTCTGGTTGATGTGGGCCTCGTCCGCGTCAAATGCTCACCCCTCCGCGCGGTCGAGAATTTCCTGGATATCGCCCATTTCCCCTTTGTCCACACCGATATCCTTGGCGCCGAACCGCATACCGAGGTTGGCCGCTATGAAGTGGCGATCCGGGATGAGGTGGACGAGGTCTGGGCGACCAAGGTGCAGTTCTACCAACCACAGGCCGCCAAATCGGCGGCTGGCGGGATCACCACGGAATACATGTACCGCGTTCCCGCGCCCACGGTGTCGGTGCTGTACAAGACCTGCCCGCCGCGTCCGGGCGAATGGGATGTGATCACCCTGTTCGTGCAGCCCTTGACCGAAACGCTGTGCGAAGTCTGGCCCTGGATGGCGCTGTTTGATGACACCACACCGCTGACCGACCTGATCCATTTCCAGCAGACGATCTTCTTGCAAGACCGCTCGATCCTGGAAAACCAGCAACCGAGCCTGTTGCCGCTGGACCCGGGGCTTGAGATTCCTACGCGGGCGGACCTTACGTCGGTAGCCTATCGGCGCTGGCTAAAGCGGCGCGGCTTTACCTATGGCGCGCAACTGGTGGCGGCATGATCCTTTACGACTACATCCTCAGCCCAGACTGCTACAAGGTGCGGCTTCTGGCGTCATTGGTCGGCGCGCGGCTTGACCTGCGGGCGGTTGATTTTCACCCAGGTGGCGAACATCGCAGCCCGGCCTTTCTGCTGATGAACCCGGCGGGCACAATTCCGGTGCTGCAGGACGGTGATCTGCTGCTGACCGAATCCGCCGCGATCCTGACCTATGTTGCGGCAGCCCATGGCCCCGATTGGCTGGGCGATGACACACCCGTCATGCGCGGGCGGGTGTCGCAATGGCTGGCCTTCGGGCACAGGCTGTCGGCCAGCATCGGCAAGGCGCGGACCCATGACATGCTGCAAAAGCCTGCCGACGTCGACGCTTGCCGCAAGGCCGGGGTCGCCGCCCTGCGGGAGCTTGAGGGTGCTCTGATCGAGGCGCGTTTGCGGGGCGATGCGTTTCTGGCAGGAAATCGGCCCACGCTGGCAGATATCGCCTCTTTCCCCCATGCCATGCTGGCACCGGATGGCGGCATATCGACCGATCCTTACCCGACGATCCGGCTCTGGACCCGGTCCTTGCGCGCCCTGCCCCGCTTTATCGAAATGCCCGGCATCCACCGCCTGCACGAGCTGAAGCCCGAACCCACAGGTAGCCAAGCATGACCGTCCATCTGTTCAAAG
>CAMDHB010000103.1 GCA_945897655.1 Pseudorhodobacter antarcticus | reverse complement strand
CTGCCATGATGCTGTCGGATGTTGCGGCCCGCAAGGGTTGGGGCAGCAATATCACGGTTGTTGAATCGTCCAAGATCGGGGTCATCGGGGTCGGCGAAGGCTCGACCGCGGTGTTCCGCCAGATGCTGCGGCATTTCAAGCTGGATGAGGCGGAGTTCCTGCGCGAAACCGGTGCCACGATCAAATACGGCATCAGGCACAGGGATTGGCGGCGGCTGGGGCACAGCTATGATGGGCCGATCGACACGCCGCAGATGGTGGCGGGTGGGGCTGACCTGGACCTTTATGCCGTGGCGGCGGGGCGGTCGGTGGGCGAGGTGCATCTGTTTCAGCATCTGCTGAACGGTCAGAAAGCCCCGGTGGCCCGGGTGCAAGGCCGGGATGTGCAGGCGGGGCCGTTTCACTATGCTTATCATTTCGATCAGGCGCTGGTGGGGGCATGGCTGCGTCGCAAGGCCAAGGGGATTGCGCTGATCGATGATCAGGTGGAGGGGGTTGAGACCGGCGAGGGAGGCATCTCAGCGCTGGTTCTGGAAAGCGGACAACGGGTGGAGGGCGACTTTTTCCTGGACTGCACTGGGTTCGGGCGGCGGTTGATTGGCGGGTTGGGGGGGCAGTGGGTGTCATACTCGGACGTGTTGCCGGTCAACCGGGCGATGCCGTTCTGGGTGGATATCAAGCCGGGCGAGGAGATTGCGCCCTGTACGCTGGCTTGGGCGCAGAAATCGGGCTGGATGTGGTGGATCCCGACGCAGGGGCGCTATGGCGCGGGCTATGTCTATTCGGATGTTCACACCACGCCCGAGCAAGCCAAGGTCGAGATCGAGGGCGTGCTGGGGCATGAGATCCATCCCCGCAAGGACATCAAGATTGACGCTGGCCGCCTGCGTGACGCCTGGATCGGCAATTGCGTGGCGGTGGGGCTCGCGTCCAGTTTTCTGGAGCCGTTGGAGGCGACGTCGATCCACGGGACCATCGTGCAGATGATGATGCTGTCCGAATGGTTGGGGCAGGGGGATGGGCGGGAACGCTATAACGCCGCCACGGCGCGGCAGGTGGATGATTTCCGGGATTTCATCCGGCTGCATTATGTGAGCGAGCGGCGGGACAGCCCGTTTTGGCGGGATGTGGCAGCGTCGCATCCGCAGGTGGTGAAGGACCGGCTTTTGCAGTGGCAGGATCATATCCCACGAGCCGCAGATTTTGCGCGCTTTCCGCCGGGGTTGGAGCATCTGGGGTTGGCCCATGTGGAAGAGCAGCTTTATGTGCCGGTGATGGATGGGTTGGGGTTGCTGAACCGCAAGGCCGCGCAGGCCGAGATGGCGGCCAATCCGAAGGCGCGCGATCTGGCGCGGGCCACGCATGCGGGGCTTGTCCGGGACTATACCCGGGCGGCCGGGCAGTGCCTGCCGCATCGGGCCTGGTTGCAATCGCTCTTGTAGGATGGGCAGTCCTGCGTTTTCCGCACGGAAAACGCGGGTTTGCCCATCATGGTCACGCTGATCCCGCCCGGGTGGCGCGAAACTCCAGCGGGGCCATGCCGCGGTGGCGGCGAAAGACCTTCGCCAGATAATTGGCATCGGCAAATCCCGTGGCAGCGGCGATGGCGCTGACGGTCATCTCGGTGGCCAGCAGCAGGCGTTCGGCCCGTTCGATCCGGCGGGCCTGCACATGGTCAGACGGCGGCAACCCCAGCGCCGCTGTGAACAGACGCACGAAATGGGCCCGGCTCAGGCCTGCGACGGTGGCAAGGCGGTCCACGGTCAGCGTGTCGGCCAGATGCGCCTCGATATGATCCACCACGCGAGCCAGGGCGGGGGGAAGGGTGGGTTCGGGTCGGTCGCGGGTGGCAAAGGCACCGTCATGCAGCACGGTCATCGCGGCGTAGGCGGCGGTGGAAGCGGCCCCTGGCGTCGGGCGGGGTTCGGTCAGCAAGGTCAGGCAGGCGGCGGCAAGCCGGTCGATCAGCGGCGGGGGCAGGGTCAGGACGGGGCCTGCCGCCTCCAGCACCTCACGCGCGAGGCGAAGCGCCTCGCGGCCATGCAGGACGGCCCAAAAATACTCCCAATGTCCGCCGCGATCCAGCCAGTAGCGGTGGGCCTGGGGGATGGTGACCAGCATGGTTTGACCCGGGCTGAGGTGGTAGTCGGTGCCGGCATAGGTCAGACGACCTTCGCCCAGCACTGTGTGTTGCAGCACGAGAAAGGGCTGAGTGCCGCGTTTCAGGCCATCCCAGTTGTAAACCTCGGCCTTGCGCTGTTCATAACCGACGGATGCCGCCCGGCACTGCAAGGCCGAGGCGCCCCGCGTTGCGGATAGCACGCGGACGTCATGGCCGTGGGTCAGAAGGTCAGACAGCATGAAATTACCCAAGTTCGCACAAATTCTCTCTACACCGGTGCTGCCGTCACCGCTAGTCTGACGGCAGCAATTGGAGGATAGCATGGCGTTCAAGATCACCATCATCGGGGCCGGGTCGGTCGGCTTTACCAAGAAACTGTGTTCCGACATTCTGAAGGTTCCGGAATTCGAGGATGTCGAAATCGCGCTGACCGACATCAACGCGCACAATCTGGATATGGTCACGCAGATCATCCGGCGCATCGTGGCGGTGAACGGGTTGAAGACCCGGGTGACCAGCACCACCGACCGCCGTCAGGCGCTGGAGGGTGCGCGTTATGTTATGAACGTGGTGCGGATCGGGGGGCTGGAGGCCTTTGCGACAGACATTTCCATTCCGCTGAAATATGGCGTCGATCAGTGCGTGGGCGATACGATCTGTGCGGGCGGCATCCTGTATGCCCAGCGCGGGATCAATGCGATGCTGGATTTCTGCAAGGATATCAATGAGGTTTGCGAACCGAACGCCCTGTTGCTGAACTATGCCAACCCGATGGCGATGATGACCTGGGCGGCGATTGATGTGGGTAAGGTTCGCACTGTGGGCCTGTGCCACGGCGTTCAGAACGGGCATCGCCAGATCAGCGTGGCCCTTGGCGTGCCGATGTCCGAAGTGGATATCATCTGTTCGGGCATCAACCATCAGACCTGGTATCTGGACATCCGCCACAATGGCCGGAAGGTTTCGCGCGAGGAGTTGACGGCGGCCTTTGAGCGGCACCCCGACTTTTCCCAGCAGGAAAAGGTGCGGATCGATGTGTTGAAGCGGTTTGGGTATTACTCGACCGAGAGCAACGGCCATCTGTCGGAATACCTGCCGTGGTACCGCAAGCGTCCTGAGCAGATCATGGATTGGATCAGCATGGATGTGTGGATCAACGGCGAAACCGGCGGCTATCTGCGCTATTCGACCGAGAACCGGAACTGGTTCGAGGAGGATTTCCCGAAGTTTCTGGACGAAGCCGGGTCGCCCCTGTCTGCCTATAACCGCACGGATGAGCATGCGTCGCATATCCTTGAAGGGTTGGAGACGGGCCGCACCTATCGCGGGCATTTCAATGTGAAAAACGGTGGGGTTATCAAGAACCTGCCGGAAGATTGCATCATCGAAAGCCCCGGTTTCGTGGACCGGTTCGGGATCAACATGGTTGAAGGGATTACCCTGCCTGACGCCTGTGCCGCGACCTGCATGGCGAGCGTGAATGTGCAGCGGATGGGGATGAAGGCCGCGATCACCGGGGATGTGGAACTGCTGAAGCAGTCGGTCCTGCATGACCCGCTGGTGGGCGCAATCTGCACGCCTGAAGAGGTTTGGCAGATGGTAGACGAGATGCTGGTGGCCCAAGCCAAGTGGTTGCCGCAGTATGCCCATGCGATCCCGGACGCCAAGAAGCGGCTGGAAAACCCGCGCGTGAAGACACGTGAGTGGGAAGGTGCAGCCCGGTTGCAGGTGCGGTCGGTTGATACCTTGCGCGAGGTGCAGGCCAAGAAGAAGGCGGCTGAGGGGCATGGCCTGGGCACCAAGGTCATGACCTGATCGGCCCCATCTGGCCTTAAATGCGCGTACGGACTGGACCGCTCCTCCCCCCGGGGGGAGCGGTTTTTCGCTGGACAGCATCCCGATTTTTCTGCCCAATGCGGGAAATTAGACCGGAATATTCCGCGCCCTGCGTGATAGTGTTCCGGTGAAGTTGCTGACAGGACCGACATGAACGCGCCCCTTCTGAACACGTCGCCGCCCGTATCGGATGAGGTGCGCAAGACCACCTGTTACATGTGCGCCTGCCGCTGCGGGATCAACGTCCACATGCGCGAGGGGCGGGTGTCCTATATCGAGGGGAACCGCGACCACCCGGTCAACAAGGGGGTGCTGTGCGCCAAGGGGGCGTCGGGCATCATGCAGATCAACGCGCCGTCGCGGTTGACGCAGCCGCTGCGTCGGGTGGGGCCGCGCGGGTCTGGTGCGTTTGAGCCGATTTCGTGGGATGAGGCGCTGGCGCTGGCGGTGTCCTGGATGAAGCCGCTGCGGGAGACGGCGCCGGAGAAGTTGGCTTTCTTCACGGGGCGGGATCAGAGTCAGAGTTTCACGGGCTGGTGGGCGCAGGCGTTCGGGACGCCGAACTATGCCGCTCATGGGGGCTTTTGTTCGGTCAACATGGCGGCAGGTGGGATTTACACCATCGGTGGGGCGTTCTGGGAATTTGGTCAGCCGGATTGGGAGCGCACGAAGCTGTTTGTGATGTTCGGCGTGGCCGAGGATCACGATTCAAACCCCATCAAGATTGGACTGGGCAAGTTGAAGGCGCGGGGGGCGAGGGTGATTGGGGTGAACCCCATTCGCACGGGGTACAACGCGATTGCCGATGATTGGCTGGGCATCACGCCGGGGACGGATGGGTTGCTGATCCTGTCGTTGATCCATTGTCTGCTTGGCGCGGGCAAGGTGGATCTGGACTATCTGGCGCAGTTCACCAATGCGCCCTTGTTGGTGAATGAGACGGAGGGGCCCGAGAAGGGGTTGATCCTGAAGAATGCCGAGAGCCAGCCGTTTGTGATTGACCGCCGCACGGGCCAGCCTGCGCCCTGGGATGGCAAGGGGGTTCAGCCGGATCTGGGGGCGACCTATCAGGGGCACCGGACGGTGTTTCAGCATATGGCCGAGCGGTATTTGTCGCCCGACTATGCGCCCGAGGCGGTTGCCGGGCGCTGCGGTATTCCGGCGGCGCGGATTCATGCGCTGGCGGCGGAACTGGCGGATGTGGCCTTTGGTCAAGCGATTGAACTTGACCAGCCCTGGACGGATTTTCGCGGCAACAGCCATGCCACCATGCCGGGCCGTCCGGTGTCGTTCCACGCCATGCGGGGGATTTCGGCGCATTCCAACGGGTTCCAGACTGCGCGTGCGCTGCACGTCTTGCAGATCATCCTTGGCACGGTGGAAACCCCCGGCGGGTACCGGCTGAAGCCGCCCTATCCCAAACCGGTCGAGGCGCATCCGACGCCGCATTTCGTGTCGGCGCCGGGCAAACCCCTGTCAGGCCCGCATCTGGGGTATGTACGGGGTCCGGAACAGTTGGCGCTGAAAGAGGACGGCTCACCCGCCCGCATCGACAAGGCTTTTACGTGGGAGAACCCGTTTTCGGCGCATGGGTTGATGCATATGCTGATCCCCAATGCCCATGCGGGTGACCCGTACCGCATCGACACGCTGTTCCTCTATATGGCGAACATGGCGTGGAATTCGTCGATGAACACGACGAAGGTCATGGCGATGCTGACCGACAAGGGGCCGGATGGTGAGTATATCATTCCAAGGATCATCTATTCCGATGCCTATGCGAGCGAAATGGTGGCCTATGCTGATCTGATCCTGCCGGACACCACCTATATGGAGCGGCACGATTGCATCAGCCTTTTGGACCGGCCCATCAGTGAACCCGATGCGGCGGGTGACAGCATCCGCTGGCCGGTGACCGAACCTGACCGCGATGTGCGGGGGTTCCAGTCGGTTCTGTTGGACCTTGGGGCGCGGTTGGGTCTGGCGCCGATGGTCAAGGAAGATGGCAGCCCGAAGTTCAAGGATTATGCCGATTACATCCAGAACCACATCCGCCGCCCCGGTGTCGGCCCGCTGATCGGGTTTCGCGGGGCGGATGGCAGCCTGACCGGGCGGGGCGCGGCGAACCCGGAGCAGATTGCCGCCTATATCGCGAATGGTGGCTTCTTTCAGGCTCATGTTCCGGCTGAGGCCGCGTTTTATAAGCCGTGGAATGCGGCCTATCAGGATTGGGCCGTGAAAACCTCGTTCTACGAGACGCCGCAGCCTTACCTCTTCAACATCTGGTCCGAACCGATGCGCAAGTTCCAACTGGCGGCGGAAGGGCATGGGACGATCCAACCGCCCGATCACGTGCGCGCAAGGCTGAAACAGGCGATGGACCCCTTGCCCATCTGGTATCCGCCCTTTGGCGATACCGAAGCGTCGGGTTGGGGCTATCCCATTCATGCCCTGACGCAAAGGCCGATGGACATGTACCATTCCTGGGGCAGCCAGAACGCGTGGTTGCGGCAGATCCGGGGCAAGAATTATCTGTATCTGCCGACGAAGATCTGGGCCGAACATGGGTTCAAGGATGGCGACTTTGCCCGGGTGATCTCGCCTTCCGGTGCCATCACGGCCCCGGTGGCCCATATGGCCGCGCTGAACGAAAACACGATCTGGACCTGGAACGCGATTGGCAAGCGGAAGGGTGCCTGGGCCTTGGACGAAGGCGCGCCCGAGGCGGTGGAGGGGTTCTTGCTGAACCATCTGATTTCCGAACTGCTGCCGGAAAAGGGCGACGGGATGCGCTGGTCAAACTCGGATCCGGTGACGGGGCAGGCGGCCTGGTTCGACCTGCGCGTCAGGATCGAGAATGTCGGGCCGAAACCGCAGTCCGAACCCAGTTTCGCGCCTGTTCCCCCCATTGTGCCCAAAGGGGGCAAGCGATGACCCAAATTTCTTCGAAGAAATTTGCAAAAGTTTTCGAAAACTTTTGGTTCCAGATGCAAAGGCCGTGCCCATGACCCAACTTCCCACCAGCACCGCCAAACAACTGGGCCTTGTGGTTGATCTTGACACTTGTGTCGGCTGTCAGGCCTGCGTGACGGCCTGCAAGGGCTGGAATGATCAGGGGGGCGGGTTATCTGACCAGCAACCCTACGGTGCTGATCCGTCGGGGACGTTCCTGAACCGTGTGCACAGCTATCAGGTGCAACCGCCGGATGGGGCGGCGCAGATCATCAACTTCCCCCGGTCCTGCCTGCACTGTGCGGACGCACCTTGTGTTACGGTTTGCCCCACTGGGGCGAGTTACAAGCGGGCCGAGGATGGCATTGTTCTGGTCAACGAAAGCGCCTGCATTGGCTGCGGTCTGTGTGCCTGGGCCTGTCCCTATGGCGCGCGGGAAATGGATGCGGAGCAGGGGGTGATGAAGAAATGCACCCTGTGCGTGGACCGCATCTATAATGAGAACCTGCCCGAGGAGGACCGCGAACCCGCCTGTGTGCGCACCTGCCCGACCGGGGCGCGCCACTTTGGCGATTTTGCCGACCCTGAAAGTAAGGTCAGCCGTCTGACCCGCGAACGGGGCGGGTTTGATCTGATGCCCGATCTGAAAACCCGGCCCACCAACAAATACCTGCCGCCCCGGAAAAAGGATGTACGGCAAGATGCCAGCCTGCTGGCCCCCTTGCTGGACATTCAGGCCACGGGTTTTGCCGGGTGGCTGGACAAAGTGCTGGGGAAGATCTGATGCATCCGGCACCGTCGGTCATTCTGTTTTCCACCCTGTCGGGCATGGGTCTGGGGTTGTTGGCGTTTCTGGGCGCGGGGCTTGCTGTGGCCACGGGCTGGACGGCGTTTCTATGGTGGGGCCTTGGCTATGCTCTTGCGGTGGGGGGGCTGGCGGCATCGACCTTTCATCTGGGAAACCCGCAGCGCGCCCTGCTGGCCTTTACCCAGTGGCGCACGAGTTGGCTGAGCCGCGAGGCCTGGGCTGCGGTCGCGGCACTGCTGGTTCTGGCCCCGACGGCCCTGTCGGACCTGTTTGATCTGGGGTTGCCGCGCGCTGTGGGGCAGGTTGGGGCGGTGCTTGCCCTGCTGACCGTGTTCACAACGTCGATGATCTACACCCAGATCCGCGCCGTCCCGCGCTGGCACCATTGGACAACGCCCGTCCTGTTTTTGTCCTTTGCCATCACAGGCGGAGCGATGCTGTCGGGGCAGGGATGGGCTTGGGTCTGCCTGATCGCGCTTGCGCCGCTTTTGATATTGGCTTGGCGGATTGGCGACGGCCAGTTTGCCAAGGCTGGTCAGACCCTTGGCACGGCCACCGGGTTGGACAGGGTGGGGGAGGTGCAGGTTTTTGAACAGGCCCATACGGCAGGCAACTATCTGTTGCGTGAGATGATCTTTGTCGTCGGGCGCAAGCATGCGCGGAAGCTGCGTCAGATTGCTGTGGGTCTGGTGGCCGTTCTGCCTGCGCTGATCATGGCCCTGGCCCCGCTTGGGCCGGTTTCCGTGGCCATTGCCGCCGCCCTGCACCTTGGCGGCGCGCTTGCCCAGCGCTGGTTGTTCTTTGCCGAGGCCGAGCATGTGGTGGGCCTTTACTACGGGAAGCGCGGGTCCTGATTGCTTTAGGTCAAGGTGCGGTGGGGGCGGCTTGTCCATGATTGCCCAAAGGCTTAGCTATGGCCACTGGCACAGGAGACCGCGATGGACATCACCCCACCCCCCCAGCCGACCGGGATTGACCCGGTCTGCGGCATGACCGTCAAGATCACCGAGACCAGCCGCAAGCATGACCATCAGGGGCAGACCTATCACTTTTGCGGTGAAAAGTGCCGGACAAGGTTCATCGCGGATCCCTATTTCTATCTGTCCGGCAATGCCAAAAAGCGGGGCAAGCTGGCGGTCAAGGGGGTGCAATACACCTGCCCGATGGACCCCGAGGTGATTTCGGACAAGCCCGGTGCCTGCCCCAAATGCGGCATGGCGCTGGAGCCGATGACACCGGGCGATGCGCCCAATGCCGAACTGGGCGATTTCACGCGACGTTTGGTCGTGTCTGCGGCCTGCGTTGTGCCCCTGGTGGTGGTGGCGATGGGGCCGATGGTAGGGGTGCCGATGCATTGGTTGATGCCCTATGGCAACCTTGTGCAGTTCGTTCTGGCAACGCCGGTTGTGCTGTGGGCGGCACTGCCCTTCTTTCAGCGCGGGCTGGACTCGGTGCGCAACCGCAGCCCGAACATGTGGACGCTGATCTCGCTTGGGGTGGCGGCGGCCTATCTTTACTCGATTGTCGCCACGTTTCTGCCCGGCCTCTTTCCCGCCGCCTACCGGGATGAGATGGGGGTGGCGACCTATTTCGAAGCCAGTGCCGTGATCATTGCCCTGGTCTTTGTGGGGCAGGTGCTGGAACTGAGGGCACGCGAACGGACGGGCGATGCGATCAAGGCCTTGATGAAGCTTGCGCCCAAGACGGCGCGGCGGGTTCAGCCTGACGGCGATTTCGACGCGCCGCTGGAAAACATCTGGCTGGACGACCTGTTGCGCGTTCGCCCGGGTGAGGCGGTTCCGGTGGATGGGGTGGTGGTCGAGGGTGGGTCGTCGGTGGATGAAAGCCTGCTGACGGGCGAGGCGATGCCGGTGGAAAAGGGACCCGGTGCGGTGGTGACGGGCGGCACGATGAACCAGACCGGCGGCTTTGTCATGCGGGCGGAGCGGGTGGGTGCCTCGACCGTTCTGGCGCAGATTGTCCAGATGGTGGCGTGAGCCCGCGTGCCCGGGCGTAGCCGGTCATCATCTCCGCATAGTTGACTA
>CAMDHB010000102.1 GCA_945897655.1 Pseudorhodobacter antarcticus | reverse complement strand
TGCCCCAGCGGTTCGCGCCTGTGGAGCCTCGCCCTTCGGTCTGGATCAGCCTCAAGACCGACAGCCGCCGCGAAGCTGACCGGCGCGCGGATGCGGCCTGGAGCGAGGCGCTGGCGGGATGGGAAGCCGCCCTGGTGGTGGCGACCGGTGACGGCGAAAGCCGATACATCGCGGCGCAGACGGTCGCCAAACAGCGTGGTTTCACCTTCCTGCCCGTGGAACAGGTCGCGGCCCTGCCGATAGAGGACATGGTTCAACGCATCGAGGTGTCATTGAACCAAGACGGGACGGCGATTGAACCGCACCTTGCGGCTGGAATCCTCGGGACCGCGCAGAAGCCGAAGATCAACCTGTCGAAGGCGCTGGAAACCTACTGGCAGTATTCGGGCGACAAGACGCGCGGCAAGAGTGCCGACCAGATCCGGCGCTGGGAAAACCCGTGCAAGAAGGCGTTCGCCAACCTGATTGCGATCATCGACGACAAAGATCTGGACCAGATCACGGGCGACGAAATGCTGCAATTCTCGGACTGGTGGTGGGACAAGATCACCCTAGAGGGGCTGACGCCCAATTCGGGCAACAAGGACTTTTTCCACATCGGCAGCACCCTGCGCCTGGTGGTCAAGAAAAAGCGGCTGGGCCTGATCCTGCCGCTGGATGGCCCGTCCTTCTCTGAAGGCGAGAAGGGCGCGCGGGCACCCTTTGCGGAAGACTGGATCAGGGACAAGATACTGGCCCCCGGCGCGATGGCAGGCCTGAACACCGAAGCGCGCTGCCTTGTGCTGGGGATGATCAACACCGGCTACCGCCATAGCGAGGCGCAGGGTTTGCGCAAGGACCACATCCATCTGGACGCGAACGTGCCACATATCTCCATCGAACCCGAAGGGCGCACGCTCAAGACCTCGTCATCCCGCCGCATCATCCCCTTGGCGGGCGTGAGCCTTGAGGCATTCCGCGCCTGTCCCGAAGGGTTTCACCGGTATCGCGACAAGGCCGGGCTCTCGGCCACGGTCAACAAGTTCTTGCGCGAGAATGGTCTGACGCCGACCACTGGCCACACGTTCTACGGCCTGCGCCACAGCTTTGAGGACCGGGTGCTTGATCGGGATGTCGATGAACGTATCCGACGCGATCTGATGGGCCACGCCCTGACGCGCGAACGCTATGGCAAAGGGGCCAGCCTAGAAAAGCTGGCCGAAGTCGTTCAGTTCGTCGCGATGTGACCGCGCGCAGAACGCAGGAGCATGATCTGATCGTTCAGCCGGTGCACGACCGGGATCAAGGCAGTATCGCGCAGCGTCTCGGACGCGCAGACTCCGCGCAATGCCACCAGCCGCTCGATGTCGGCGCCAGCGCCCCGGGATCGCCCTTCATCGGCCATACCCAAGGTTTCATCCACCCAGTGTTCCAGCGCGCCAGCCAGCCCCGATGTCAGGGCCTCGTTGTATCCGCGCGCATATCCGCGTCATTCGGGCGATTGAACATCCTGTGAAACCTAATGCGGCCCGCCAGGCAGGCCGTGGGCAGCGAAGTCGCAGCGGGGCATCGTATAATCCTGAGGTTCTGGATGATATGTCACAGGTAATCTGGCCAATCTGACGTTATTGATCCACAACTGACGTTTATACCAAAAGTATGCACCCCTAAAAGACTACATGGCGGGTTGCACATCGGCGCCCGCATTGGTCAATTTTCTGGCAAAGGATGCGCCCGGATTGTTAAGCCGCATGTTGGGTGAAAAGGATAAATGTGTTGGGGAGAGTGCAGTGGGTGAGAATTGGAGCAACTGTCGCGAACGTGTTGACGCGATGCCAGATGAGGAATTGACCGCCCTGGCGGCGCTTCTGGACTTCGTAGAGCAGCGGCCAGAGGGTCGGACTGGATCTACTTTGACGCCAGAAGACCATGCAGAAGGGCGTCAAGCATTGCCATTTGAGTCGGATTAAGCCGCGCAATGCGCACCATGAGGCTGTCGCGGCTGTTTGGGTCGCGATTTAGCCCCACAAACGTCTCAAGGCTCTGCCCGAAGCAAGCGGATATCCGAATGGCATCCTCAACATTTGTGCTGACTGCGCGCCGCTGGCGCAGCTTGTCAATCTGAGCCTTGGAGACACCTGTTCGCCGCGAGAGTTCCGTCGCGCCGACGCCGGTTTTGTCCAGCCAGTCGATCATAGCCTCGCGAAAGGCAGTTGGTTCGATCTTCATCTGGTCCCCTCCCGGTCGTTGGCCTGCCCCAGGACGTTTGGGTCGGACCTTCGTTCACTCAAAGTACACTTGGTCTATAATCCCGACCGCACTCTTGCAACCGGGCTTGATCATAGTTGGCAGATACGCCATATAATTGGAGCATACAACATATCTTAAAGTTCATCTCGGAGGTTCGTGCGTACTGCGAGAGGCAGGGGATCAGCCCGTTGTCCTTGTCGGTGCGCGTTTTGAAGTCAAGCTACGCTCTCGACCGGATCGAGCGGATGTCATCGCGACTCGGTGAGTCGATGACGAAGCTGCAGGCTGAAATGGACAAGGTCGAGCCAAAGCGGCTGACACCGCCGCCCATTGTGATCTGCTACGTCCTGTCGGTGCCCACCTCGACCAACCGCCTGTTCACCGGCACAGGCAAGGGCAAGCGTAAGACCGCAGACTACACCGACTGGATCGCCACGGCGGGCGGCGAGATACTGGCCCAGCGCCCGAAGATGCCGATCAAGGCTTTGCCGTCTGGCCCCTATGCGGTGACGGTCGAAATCCCCGAGTCGGACCCCAGCGACATCGACAACCGGATGAAGGCTGTCCTCGATCTGTTGGTGCGGATTCAAATCACCCCTGACGATCGCTGGTTGTGGGTGCAAGGCAGTCGACGGACGCGGACCATCCCCAGCGGCCAGATCCGCGTGGTCATCCGAACCGTTGAGCCCGACCTTGAGGCGCTGGTGATCTGATGGGCAGCGGCCAGGGCGGTGCATCATGAGCCGGTACATGCAGTTTTACCCTTCAGACTGGCGGGCAGAGCCGACGCTCAAGTTGGTGTCGCGCGCCGCCCGGTCGCTGTGGATCGACATGCTTGGACTGATGCACGACGCGGGCAGTCATCGCCTCGAAACGGGCGGTCGCCCCATGACCGAGAGGGATATGGCTGACATCCTTGGGGACAACCCGCGCACCATCAAAACCCTGCTGAACGAGTTGCTGAACGCAGGTGTTTGCGATCGAGACGAGGGCTGATTCATCGTTAGTAGACGGTTGAAAAAGGACCGAATGAGGCGCGAACGAGATGCGAACAACGGGCGAAAGGGTGGCAATCCTGCTTTGAAATCAACGACTAAGGCACCCGAAGGGGTTATCCCCCCGGTTAAGGCTATACCAGCTACCAACTACCATATTCTAGATAAAGAAGAAGAACTCTTAGCGCCACGCTCGGAGATCCTTGCCCCAGGCGTGGGCGAAAATCCGCCCCCTGGGTCAAAAAATAGAGCCCCAAAAACCGACAATCCAGCCCGCCCGAAAGCCCGATTGCCCGAGGACTGGCACCCCGGCAGCGAGGGCATCGAATATGCAGCCAGACACCTCGAACAGGAGTTGATCGCCGATGAAATCACTGAGTTCAGGGCCTATTGGCGCGACCGGACAGACCGCGATGGCGCAAAATCGGCCGAAGGATGGACGGCCTGCTGGCAGAGCCATTGTCGACGGCACGCAAGCCGACCGGCAGGCTCACGTTACCCCCGACGAAGCAGCGGCCTTGATGACCTCCATGCTGGCTTTGCTCAAGCAGCAAGGAAGCCTTGACGAAAGCGCGCTGGCCCTCGTTGAACCGCAGATCGAGCGCGCGCTGGCACCGGCCCCGAGGCAATGGTTGCTGGCGCGAGTCGTATCCATTTTGAGCCACTACCCCACCTCTGGCGCCAGCCATGACGTGATCCAAGCCGTCGCCGAGGATTGGGCGCATGAGTTGGGCGAACTCCCGGCATGGGCGATCCAGGACGCCTGCCGTTGGTGGATCAGCGCAGACAACCCCTTCAAACATCAGAAGCCGATCCCAGGAAACATATCTGCACACGCGCAGCCAAAGGTGGACGTTTTGCGGCTGGGACCTGCCAACGCGCGCTGGTGGCTGGCCCGCAAGCCCGTCGCAGACGTGATCGACAGGGACAGCCTGCCTACTGGCACCGTCGAGACGCGCCGTGCCTTCGCCGCGCAGGTGCTGCGAGGCTTCGTCCATGACAACCACATGGTTCAGGCCAGCGCACAGCCCGCCGAGGCGGCGACACCCGAATGAAGGTTTTTCTGTCAGACGACAAATCCAGCTTCACGATGCAGGGCCGGATCTGGACCCAGACATTCAAGATCGAATCCCTGCGCACGCAGATCGACCTCTACACGCGCCTCACGAAGCGGCGGGGCGGCGAGCGTCCCCTTGCGCTGGGGGGGCAATTATTCGCGCAGGAAAAAGCAGACCCACGCGGAAGCCAAGGCGCCTTTTTGGGCGTCATCGCTGAGCATGGGGAGCAGTTTCCGAGGACACGATTGATGCCCCGTCTTTCTTTCTGCTGCCGGTCTGTGGTCGGCCCTATGGTTGCCAAGGCCAGACAAAGCGGCGTCTGCTTGCCAAGGTCTGCGCCATGTCGCGCCATTGGTTCCGGTCTGCCCCGGCCTGATCCCGTGCCCGCTCTGCGGCGTCGGCTTGGGCCGTCTCGGCGGCAAGGGCTGCGCGTACCGGGTCGATCGGTCGGGCTGGCGGTGCCTGCCGGTGCCGGGTTTGCCTCGGTGGCGGCTTCTGGCGGGTCCTTCTGGTCCTGCCGTCTAGGCCAGGATCACGCGCGGCTTGCGAGTATGATCCTAACCGGATCTCTTGCTCTGCCGGTGGGCGGGCGTGGCCTTTTTCCAACGCTTTCCGGAACGGTTTCGGTCTACGGGGTCTGGCGTATTGTGGCCAGCTTGTTGTTGGTCTTTGACACTTTGCCTTTTTAAAAAATAGGGGGGGTCTCCCCCCGTCTTTCTTCTTATTGCGGGGTTTTAGCCCCGCTCCCACCTCTCCGCATCCGCTCCGGTGCCGGTGCAGGCGCTAGCCTTCGTTTACGCGCGCGGGCTGCCGGTCGTAAGCGTCCGGTCTGACCGCTACAGGTTGCAGGTCAATTGCCTTGATTGAAGCAGTAAAACTATTCAAAGATCGGGGATTAGCTCAGGGGATATCGGCATGAAGTCCAGCACCGGTCAGTACTTCCGCTCTCTCGACCACGTGCGTGCACTGGCCGCCTTTCTGGTATTTGCTTGGCATTTCAATCATATTAGGGGTGGGCAAAACGAGGCGCCTCTGGGGCCAGGATTGTCGTTTCTGACTGAGGGACACACCGGCGTCGCTATCTTCATGGCACTAAGTGGCTATATCTTCGCCAAGCTTCTTGACGGCCGCACTGTGTATCTTGTTCCGTTTCTGTTGAACCGCTTTCTGCGCCTTGTGCCACTGTTGGTCATTGTGATCATGCTCGTCGCTGTGGAGCATGCGCTGCGCGGCAATCTATCATGGGACTATGCCATTCAGATACTAAGAGGGCTGGTCCAACCGACTCTGCCCAACGGCGGCTGGTCGATCACCGTCGAAGCACATTTCTATGTATTGCTCCCGGTCCTGCTCGCACTAGGCGCCCGCAATGCGAACGCCCTGTTCGCGGTTTTGGCGGCTGCGGTGGCGCTGCGACTTGCGTTGTATTTTGAGATCGGGCGAGATTCAGGATCTCGCCTATTGGACTATAGTGGGCAGGATCGACCAATTCCTCTGCGGCATCCTCGCCTTTCGGTTCAGGGCAGTCATTGGCGGCTACTCTGGACGAGCGGCACTCGTTGGTGTGGGCTTTACCCTCCTGTGGTGGGCGTTCGACCTTGGAGGCGGATTCTACGGGCGCGAAGACACGCCTTCGAGTACCCCACTCTGGATCGTCGTGCCAACTGTCGAGGGAGCCGCTTACGGTTGGCTCATCGCTTGGTACGATGACTGGTATGCCGCTCGCCAAGAGTTGCGTGCGGGAAAGCCGACCTCCCAGCTGTCTGTTTTAGTCGCACTGATAGGAACTTACTCTTACTCAATTTACCTCTTACACCCGTTTCTTGTGTTTAGGATTGGGTACGCGATCGATGCGAATCTGATTGCCCTAAACGACAGGCCCTACCTTACGTTAGCGTTGAGCGTGCCTGCATTCTTGTGCATGGTGCCTTTCGCCCATGTCAGTTACCGCTTGATCGAGCTTCCGCCGATGCGCTTAAGACGCCGTTACATCGGTCCCTGAGAGGCGGTTCTACTGCAACTGAGACTTTGCGTAGTTTTATCTCAGGCAAGACGCTCAGTTGCGGTGTCGTGGGTATGGACCGGTACGGACTACTTGTCGCGCAGTGTTTCCTGCCGGATGGGCGCGATATCTTAGCGGCGATTATCAGTTCAGGCGCTGCATCTGAGTATTGTCGCTATTCGCGCGGCTTTTATGGCACTTGTTCAGTGCCCTCAGAGCGAGAACTCGCCTTTTAGAGGCACAGTTTCACCATGATCGAAGGTCATTTTTTTCGGACTTTGCGCTGTCTGCCTTGTTATTTTTCGACCGGGTAGCACAGGGGATTTCCCTGCGCGTCAAACGCTGCGACGACGCATTCTGACCCATCCGAAAGAATGAGAATCGTTCCTATGACGATAGCGGCGGTTTTGCCGCCGCGGCGTTTTTTCTCTATTTCCTGTGGGGCGAGGATCGCTGCCGCATCAGGGAAGGGGGGAAGGTCAATGGCCATTTGCAATCCTTTGAACAGCCCTTCAGGGCTGGGTTAGACATGGGGGCAAATGTCGGAAATTTCCAGACCGCCCTTCGTGCTAATCGGATGCCGGTCAATGGTTCTTCACCATTGGCCGGGGAATGCCAAGCGGCGAGTTTGCACGGCACTACAAGCCAAGCCAAGCCAAGCCAAGCCAAGCCAAGCCAAGCCTGAACGCGCTCAAGGCGCTGGCGAAGGAAGTCGAGAAATGAGTGCCTATCTGCCCAAGCAACAAAGCCGGTTCTGCACCATCGAACTCAAAATCCGCACGGCCAAGCGGTATCTGGTTTCGCTGGGCTGGAAGCGTTGGACGACCGAAGACCGATACACAGGAGATGATCTGATGCCCGTTGCAACTCCCGTAGGCCGAGCGGCATTCACAAAGGCATGGTACGGCGGCATGACGCTGGCGAAAATGGGCGCGAAGTTCAGGATGCACCCCCGTACCGTGGGCCAAAAGGCAGTGTCATTTGGCCCGCCGGACAGGACGACCTGGCCGAAGAAAACCCCGCCACCCGATGCTTGATGACATCCTGGGCATGTATCGGATGGGTGTTGCCAATCGCCAGATTTCCGCCGTCGTGAACCTCTACTATTGCTCTGTCCGCTATCACGCAAAACGGAACGGCGAACGGTTACGCGGGACGGTCTTCAAAAACCACGCCAACCGGCCGACGCCTGCCGACTGGTTCGCGGTCAAGCCGGAAATCATGCTGGCAGAGCGGATGGCCGCGTCTGCGGCCTAAACCAACGCGGCGCTGGCTCGGATGGTCGAGGCCGAGAGGGGGCTTTTCAATCTGCCAAGCAAAGCCAGCGCCTAGGCAGCCCCATGACGACATCGAGCAAGTCGCTGTTTCGCGCGATGAAGGCGAAGCCGAAGGGCAGCGCCGGTCAAGGTGCAATGATGGACGACATGTCCGAAGCGCGGCGACAAGTCAAACCCGAGGACGCGCGGCGCAGCGACGACTTCTACCCCATCGACCAGCCCGAGGCCTTGCGCGCGCTGCTGGCCCGCGATGGGGCCCGCATCCGGGCGGCTGGCCGTGTGTGGGAGCACGCTCCGTGTTTGGCGCTGGGGTGAAATCAACGACAGGGTCAAGTTGATCGGCTGATCCCGCAGCCGGGGAACATTTACGGCGGCTGGGTCACGCCCTCTCTGAATGGGCGAATCAAGGGTGCGCCCGGTATGCTGCGCGGGTTGCGGATGAGGGACGATAGAATGCAGTCTGAGCCGCGCTGGCGATTTTTCACCGATCAGGTGATGGGGGGCCTCTCGACCGGGGAGATGGTCTTTAGGCAGGAGGATGGGCACGGCTTTGCGCGCATGACGGGCCACGTCAGCACGGCGAACCGGGGTGGGTTCACCCAGAAGCGGCAGGACCTGACCAACCCGCCGCCCGAGGGCACGGCGGGGGTACGGCTGCTGGTGCGGGGCAATGCCCAGCGCTATTTCGTGCATCTGCGGGGCGACTGCGCCCGGATGCATTGGCAATACCATCAGGCGGGTTTTGAGGTGACCGAGGTTTGGGTCGAGGTTCGCCTGCCGTTCGCGGCCTTTGTACCCTGCTGCGGGTTACAGGGCGGCGTGCCGAAGCCGGGCAGCCTGACATCGGTGGCCGTCGTGGCCTATGGGCGGGACCACGCGGCGCGGATTGATGTGCGCGAGGCGGGGTTTTACTGACGAGGGGGGGAGGTGGCCCCGCTTTATCCCGCCACAAACAGCGGGAAACTGACCCCAAGCGCCCAGGCCAGAATGACCCCGAGACCCAACCCTGCCGCCCCGGCACCGCTGCGCCGTGCCACCCAGCGGCCCAAGGGGCCCAGAACCAGAAAGAACAGCCCGATCACCGGCAGGATGATCAGCACAAAGAGCAGTCTATCGAGGTCAAGGAAGGCCGCCCCCACCAGCGAGGTCAGAAACCCCAGACGCGCCACCAGCCGCCGCCAACCGCCACCCGCCACCTTGCAATCGGCCAGCATGAAGGGGACGGTGCCCACTGCCAGCGCCCCGATGATCCCAAGGCGTGGTAGCGTTGGTACAAAGGACGCGGCATAGCGGTCGATGGCAAAGCCGAAGACCGCCACCCCCCAGACCACCAGCGCCAGCGCCGCCAGCCAGGCCACGCGGGGCAGCGGCCAGACGCGCAGGATGGCCAGTTGCAAGGTCCCAGACAGGGCCAGATGGATCATCAGGTAATCGGCCACCAGCACAGGCAGGAAAGGCCGATAGAGCGTGACCGCCACCACTGGCACCAGCGCCGCAGGTACCAGAACCGCCACCCAGAACCGCCGCAGCGACACGGGCGGTGCGGGCTGTTGCACTGTTTCGGCGGGCAGCAGGGCAGTCAAGGGCCGAAACAGAACCACGATCCCCGCCAGCAGCAGCAAGATCCACAGGCCCGGCATCACCACTGGCCCCACGCTTGTCCGCCCAAAGGTTGCGTCAAGCCAGCCGCGCGCCTCGCGCAGGGCGGTTCCGCTGTAAAGGACGCTGACATGTTCCACAAAGGGCGCAACCACGACACGGCGCGTCACATCCCCAGATGTGACCGTGGCCCCTTCGGCCGCATCGGGATCGACCAGCCGCGCCATCGTCAGCGCCGCCGCGCGCAACATCCCTTCCCATTGCCCCGAGATCACCAACAGCCGCTGCGGCTCTGTGGCCGTCACCGCCTGCGAGAACATCGAAATCCCGACCACCGCATCGACCGCGCCATCCCGGATCGCCGCCCGCGCAATGATGTCGGTCGCCATCGAATGCCCCAGCAGCGCCACCCCTGGCCCGATGCCGGGCAACGCCCTCCCGGCGGCCAGCACGCGCAGCGTCTCGTCCACCAGCCGCTGCGTGGTGCCCTCGATGGCGCTCACGTCGCCCGACATCGGCACGGGATTGCGGCCATGCCCTTCGAAATCGAAGGCCAGAACTGAATAGCCCGACTGCGCCAGCGTCAAGGAATAAGCCAGCATCAACTG
>CAMDHB010000101.1 GCA_945897655.1 Pseudorhodobacter antarcticus | reverse complement strand
CTTGTAGCCGACATCGATGATGGCCTGGCCCGCTTCGATCGCGATAACCCGGCCTTTGACAACGGTGCCCTCTTCGGGCGTGTCAATTTCGAAGCTTTCCTTCAACAGGGCTTCAAAGTCTTCCATAGTCGCTTTAGCGCACATGCAGTCGTTTCCATTTCGTCGTGTTTTCACTGGCCATGCGGTTGGCTCCGCCGGTCTTGATCAATGTCAGAAGGGCCGCAGCCTGTGGCCCAGCCCTTCCGTGCGGCGTCTTTAGGCGCAGCAAGACCATTTGGCAAGGGATTCGGGACGAACCCTCGCAGCCCTCAGGCCAGATCGGTCACGAACGCCGTACGGGGGGCGCGGACCTTGGGCAGGGACACCAGCCAGTCGCGGGGGGCATCGCGGTAGCCCAGTGGCATAAGAACGACCGAGCGCAGTCCCATCTCGGCCAAGCCCAGAATGGTGTCAACCTGAACCGGGTCAAACCCCTCCATCGGGGTGCTGTCCACCTTCTCCTCTGCCGCGGAGGCAAGGGCAAAGCCAAGCCCGATGTAAGCCTGCCGCGCGGCGTGTTCAAAGTTCACTTGAGGGTCACGCGGCAGGTAGCTGGCTTTCAGATTGTCATAGTAGGCGGTCATCTGGTCGGTCAGACCGCCCCGGGCGGCCCCGACGGTGGAGGCAAAGCTGTCGATCCGGGCGGCGGTGTAATTGTCCCAGGCGGCAAAGACCAACAGGTGAGAGCCTTCGGTGATCTGCGCCTGATCGCTGGCGGCGGCACGGATCTGGGCGCGCAGCGCGTCGTTCGTGATGTGGAACACGTGATAGGGTTGCAGGCCCGAGGATGTGGGGGCCATCCGCACCGCCTCGACGATACGGTCCACCTTGTCTTGTGGCACGGTGCGGGTCGCGTCCATCTTCTTGGTCGCATAGCGCCAGTTCAATGTGTCTTGCAGCATCATGGGGCTTCCTTCCGGGGCTGCCCCGACCGCAGGGTGCAGGCGCAAAAGGGCAGGATCTGGCGGTCATGGCACGGTTCGGGCAGCGCTGAACCAACCTGTGGCAGCATGGCGGGTCTCGTGGCCCTGCGCAGCCCGCCGACGAGCAGAGTTTCGCTTGACATTCCGCGATGATTGTTAGTGATTAGGCGAAGTATTACCGGGGGGAATGTGATGTCGGAAAGCACCTTGTCGCGTTTGGGCTGGGCCTTGTCGGCCCTGTTTGCGCTGTTCATGCTGGGGGCATCGGTGGCGCCCAAACTGCTGGGGCTTGCGGTGGCGACGGATACGATGACGGCCCTGGGCTGGCCGGATGCGCCGGTACTGCTGATCGGGATCTTGGAACTGGTCTGTACACTGCTGTTCTTGTTCCCGCCAACCGGCCTGCTGGGGTCAGTCTTGATGATGGCAATCTTGGGCGGTGCGATGGTCACCCAGATGCGGGCAGGGTCACCACTGTTCAGCCATACATTGTTCGGCATCTATCTGGGCATCATGATGTGGGGCGGGTTGATCCTGCGGGATGCGCGGGTCAGGGCGCTGTTCCCCGTCGCCCACTGACTGGTGCAGGACCGCAAATAGCGGTAAGGGCTGGGTTCATATGACCTTAGGACAATGCCCATGGAACCCCTTGTTGATTGCGTCATCGAAGACAGCCGCTGGGCGGATGCGGGGCTGGAGGCGCTGTCGTTGCGGGCTGTTCAGGCAGCACTGGCCCATCTGGGCCTGCCCGAGGCGGGCTTTACCCTGGCGGTGATGGGCTGCGATGACGCCCGGATTGCCACGCTGAACGGCGAGTTTCGCGGCAAGGAAAAGCCGACCAATGTGCTGTCCTGGCCCGCCTGGGACCTGGCCGCCGATGCGGATGGCGGCGCCCCCGATGCCCCCGAGCAGGGCACGCCCGATGACCCCGAATCGCTGGGGGACATTGCCATATCCTATGAGACCTGCGCGCGCGAAGCGGTTGACGCGGGCAAGCCCCTGGCGGACCATGTGACCCATCTGATCGTGCATGGGCTGTTACATTGTCTGGGCTATGATCACATCCGCGACGGCGATGCCGCGCTGATGGAGGGAACCGAAGTGCGCATACTTGCAACCTTGGGCCTTTCTGACCCATACTAGGCACGACCCCGCAAGACGGGCGATTTCTGGACAAAGGACCAATGGGCAGTAGCACCGACCCGTCCGGGACAACGTCGCCGACGTTCTCTCAGACCGACGCCCCCGCAGGCGACCCCCCGCAACGAGGCTTTTTTGGCCGGCTGATCGGGGTGTTTTCCTCGAATGATCAGACCGCACAGGACGCCAAACCCGCACAGACCCAAACCACAGCGCCACAGGCCGCCCCCTCGTTGGGGATGAGCAACTTGCGCCGTCTGCGGGTGGACGACGTGGCCATCCCCAAGGTCGAGGTCGTGGCCGTACCGCTGGACATCACCAAGGACGCACTGGTCGAGGTGTTTCGGACCCATGGCTTCAGCCGCGTGCCGGTCTACAAAGGCACGCTGGACCATCCGCAGGGGTTGGTTCTGCTGAAGGATCTGGCGCTGCAATACGGCTTTGGTGCTGCGGGGCGGTTTTCGCTGCGCAAGATGCTGCGCCCGGTTCTGTACGCGCCGCCGTCCATGCCGGTCGGGGTTCTGTTGCAAAAGATGCAGCGCGAACGCGTCCATATGGCGCTGGTGATTGACGAATACGGCGGCGTTGACGGCCTTGTCACGATCGAGGACCTGATCGAAACCGTGATCGGTGAGATCGAGGACGAGCATGACGAGGACGAAGACACCCTGTGGAAAGAGGAAAAGCCGGGTGTGTTCATCGTGCAGGCCACGGCCCCGCTGGATGAGTTCGAACCGGCCCTTGGCGTGACCCTGCGGGTGACCGAGGATGACAAGGACATCGACACGCTTGGTGGCCTGATCATGATGCGCACCGGCCGGATGCCGGTGAGGGGAGAGATTGTGCCCCATGAAAGCGGTGTCGAGTTCGAGGTGATGGACGCTGACCCCCGCCGCATCAAACGCCTGCGTGTGCGCCTGCCGGGCAATCCGCCCGATCCTGCCGTCTGACATGCGCCTGGGCTATCCGGGGCTGCGGGCGCTGTGGCTGCCGCTTGGGCTGGGCGTGGTCATGGCGACCGGGCAGGCACCCTTGGGGTTCTGGTGGGCCACGCTGGCCGCTTTAGCCGTGCTGCTGCACCATCTGGCGCGGACCACGCCTTTGCAGGCGGCATGGATGGGCTGGTTTGCCGGGGCGGGATACTTTGGCGCGGCACTGTTCTGGATCTTGTCGCCCTTCATGGTGAATGCGGCACGGGATGGCTGGATGGCGCCCTTTGCGCTGGTGATCATGGCGTTCGGGTTGGCGTTGTTCTGGGCATTGGCCTGCGGAGTGGCCCTGCGCGCAAGGTCGCCCCTGCTGGCACTGGTCACGGCGCTGACCGCCGCCGAACTGGCGCGCGGCTATGTGCTGACCGGGTTCCCTTGGGCGCTGATCGGCCATGTCTGGATCGACACTCCGCCCGCTCAGGTGGCCGCCCTGATCGGCCCCAGCGGCCTGACACTGCTGACGCTGACTGCGGCAGCCTTGGCCGCAGGGCGGCACCTTCTACCCGCCGGGGCGGTGATTGCCGCGATGTGGGGCTTTGGCCTGTGGCAATTGTCACTGCCTGCGCCCGCTGCCCCCGGCGTGACCTTGCGGCTGGTCCAGCCCAACGCGGCGCAGGATGCCAAATGGGACCCCGATCATGCCCGGATGTTCTTTGACCGGCTGATGACCGCCACCGCCGCCCCGGGAGAGGTGGATCTGGTGATCTGGCCGGAAACCGCCCTGCCCTATCTGATCCTGCACAACCCCGAGCTTCCAGCCATGATCGGCGGGGCTGCACGCGGTGCCTCGGTCGCGGTCGGGTTGCAGCGGGTCGAGGGGCTGCTGGGCTGGAATTCGCTGCAAGTCTTTGACCCCAAGGGCGGGATGCTGGCCAATTATGACAAGCACCACCTTGTGCCCTTTGGCGAGTATATCCCGCTGGGGGACAGGGCCTATGACTGGTTTGGGCTGGAGGCCTTTGCAGCCCAGACCGGCCGGGCCTATACCGCAGGCCCCGGCCCCGTGGTGTTGGACCTGGGGGCCCTTGGCCATGTGCTGCCGCTGATTTGCTATGAGGCGGTGTTCCCGCAAGACCTGCGCACAGCGCTGCGGCCCGACTGGCTGTTGCAGATCACCAATGACGCCTGGTTCGGCACCCTGACCGGGCCGTTCCAGCATGCGGCACAGGCCCGGTTGCGGGCCGTGGAACAAGGCTTGCCGCTGGTGCGTGTGGCCAATACCGGCGTGACACAAGTCGTTGACGCGCGGGGGCGCATCACCGCGGCCCTGCCATTTGGGACGGAGGGTTTTTTGGACGCCGCCCTGCCCGGCCCCTTGCCCCCGACCCCCTATTCCCGCTTTGGCGAAGGCCCGCTTTTGCTGTTGCTGGCCGCCTGCCTTGCGGCGGTTTTGATCAAAGGCCGCAGAGGGTCTGCTTGACCCGTGGGCGAATTGCGACTAGGGCACTGTCACCCTGCTGTCACAACGGCTTCCTGGCGTGACAGTCCAACCCGAACGGAGCACGTCCCCAATGTCAATTTCTTCTGCCCGCAAATCCTATGTGTTCACATCTGAATCCGTTTCAGAGGGACACCCCGATAAATTGTGCGACCGCGTCTCGGACGCCGTCCTTGATGCCTTTCTGACGGTCGAGGCGAATGCCCGCGTCGCTTGCGAAACCTTTGCCACCACGGGCCGCGTGGTTGTTGGCGGCGAGGTCGGTCTGTCCGACCCCCAGGCGCTGGCCGAGATGATGGAGCGCGTTGACGGCATCGTGCGCGGCTGCGTGCGCGACATCGGTTACGAACAGGACGAGTTCCACTGGAACACGCTGCAGGTGCAAAACTACCTGCACAAACAATCCGCCCATATCGCCCAAGGCGTGGACCGTGATGGTGCCGGCGACCAAGGCATCATGTTCGGCTATGCCTGCCGCGAAACACCGGAACTGATGCCGGCGCCCATTCAGTACAGCCACGCCATCCTGCGCCGCCTGGCCGAGGTGCGCAAATCGGGCGCCGAGCCGACCCTGCGCCCGGATGCAAAATCGCAACTGTCCCTGCGGTATGAGGACGGCGTACCGGTCGAGGTGACCTCGATCGTGCTGTCGCACCAACATTCGGACGAAGCCCAGGACAGCGCTGCGATCCGCGCCATTGTGGAACCCTATATCCGCGAGATTCTGCCCTCGGGCTGGATCTCCGAGAACACCGAATGGTGGGTCAATCCGACCGGCACTTTCGTGATCGGTGGGCCTGATGGCGATGCAGGTCTGACCGGCCGCAAGATCATCGTGGACACGTATGGCGGCGCTGCCCCGCATGGCGGCGGCGCATTCTCAGGCAAGGACCCGACCAAGGTTGACCGCTCGGCCGCCTATGCCGCGCGCTATCTGGCCAAGAACGTGGTGGCCGCCGGTCTGGCCGACCGCTGCACCCTGCAGGTCAGCTATGCCATCGGTGTGGCCAAGCCCTTGTCGATTTATGTCGATACCCACGGCACGGGCCAGGTGGAAGCCGCCGCGATCGAGCGTGCGGTTGCCACCTGCATGGACCTGACCCCACGCGGCATTCGCACCCATCTGGGCCTGAACAAGCCGATCTATGCCCGCACCAGCGCCTACGGCCACTTTGGCCGCGCGCCCGAAGCAGACGGTGGCTTCTCGTGGGAAAAGACCGACCTGGTCGAGGCTTTGAAGAAAGCCGTGTAACATGCTGCGGGACGCAGGCACGATGCTGATGGCAGGGATTGGCGTGCCAGTCCTTGCCGCCATCAGCGCACAGCTTGGGTCCCGCATCGGTGCCCCGCTGGCCGCAGGCGTCGTGGCCGTGATGGTTGCCCTGGTCGTGGCGGCAGTCGCGGCTGCCCTGATCGGCCAATTGCGCCCAGTCCTTGCTGTTGCCAGCCAACCCCTGTGGCTCTGGTCCGGCGGCGCATTCATGGCGTTCTATCTTTTGTCGATCACTTGGATCGCCCCGCGCTTCGGCGTCGGCAACGCCGTGTTCTGCGTGCTGCTGGGCCAGATGATCGCCGCCAGCCTGATCGACCATTTCGGCCTTTTTGGTGCCCGCGTGGCGCCCATGTCCAGCCTGCGCCTGACTGGTATCCTGACCATGGCCCTTGGCCTGTTCCTGATCCAGCGCAGCTGATTTGGCCGCCGGCGCGACCTTGCCCCACCGTCCTGGCTGGTGTAGTGGGCCGCTCCATGACTGACCCAGATCACGCCCCCTTGCCCGAACGCCGCAACTTCTATGGCCGCATCCGCGGCAAGACCATGCGCGCCAGCCAAAAAACCTATATCGCCGAGGATTTGGCCGACCTGACCCTGCACGGCCTGACGCGAGAGGAGAACCCTGCGCGCAGCCCGATCCCCGCCCCCTTTGCCCCCAAACCCCTTTGGCTGGAGGTTGGCTTTGGCGGGGGCGAGCATCTGGTCCATATGGCTGCCCGCTATCCCGACATCGGGCTGATCGGGTGCGAGCCCTTTGTGAACGGCATTGCCATGCTTTTGGGCAAGATGCGGCAGGCGAACCTGTCCAACCTTCTGCTGCATCCGGGTGACGTGCGTGACCTGTTGGAGGTGTTGCCGCCCGCCTGCGTGCAAAAATGCTTCCTCAATTACCCCGACCCCTGGCCCAAGGCACGCCATCACCGCCGCCGCTTTGTCACCCAAGGCTATCTGCTGGCCCTGGCCCGCGTGATGGCACCGGGGGCCGAGTTTCGGGTGGCCACCGACATTGCCGACTATGTCCGCCAGACGCTGGAGGAGGTGCCGCAGGCCGGTTTTGATCTGGTGGCCCAAGGCAGCACGCCGTGGGATGACTGGCTGTCCACCCGCTACGAACAAAAGGCGCTGCGCGAGGGGCGGCCGCCGTATTACATGACGTTCCGCCGCCGCTAACCCCGCACCTCGTGCAGGGCCAGATGGCGGCCTTCGTCATCCTTGAAGAAGGCCATCCACTCCTCACGTCCGTCTGCGTGACGGTGGATCATGTGGGGGGTACCAGTGACAGTTAGCCCCTTGGCGGCCAGCATGGCATGCACCCCGGCGATGTCATTGACGGCCAGATACAGAATGTCCGCAGGCCCCAGCTCCCCGGTTTCGCGCAGCATCAGGCGTGTGCCGCCAAGGTCAAAGAACGCCAGCCCCGGAAAAACCATCACCTCGGGCAGGCCCAGCGTATCGCGCCAGAAGGCACGGGCGCGGGGCAGGTCCTGAACCGTGCGGGCAATCTGGCTGATCTGTCCTGAAATCATCATCTCCCCCTAAATTTGCTGCACCCTAACGCTGTTCGCGGCCCGGATCACTCCCCCCTTTTCCTGCCGCCCGCCTGAGCATAACTTGGCACCATGTGCGGACGCATCACCATCACCGACCCCCACGCAGCCCTTGCGGCGCTGTTTGACGCGGTCACCGGCAATGACCTGCCGGAAAGCCCGCGCTTCAACATCTGCCCGACCGACCCAGTTGCCGTGGTCACCTCGGACAATGGCACGCGGCGGCTGCGCCCCATGCGCTGGGGCCTGATCCCGGCCTGGTACAAATCCCCGACCGATGGCCCCCTGATCATCAACGCCCGGTCCGACACAGTCGCCCAGAAACCCGCCTTCCGCGAGGCGATCCGCCAGCGGCGTTGCATCCTGCCCGCGAGCGGGTTCTATGAATGGAGTGCGGGACCCGGCAACACCCGCCTGCCGTGGTACATCACCCGCAGCGACGGCGCGCCCATGGCCTTTGGCGCGCTGTGGAGCCATTGGGGCGAGATTGACACGGTGGCGACCGTCACTCTGGACGGCGGGCCGAACATGGAAGGCATCCATGACCGCGAGCCCCTGATCCTGGACCCCGCCGATTGGCCCTTGTGGCTGGGCGAGGCGGGGCATGGGGCGGCAACGCTGATGAAGCCAACGGCAAAGGGCGTGTTGCGGGCCTACAGGGTCGATCCCGCGGTCAATTCCAACCGGGCCTCGGGCCAGCAGCTGATCGAACCCATCGCGGTCGCTTGACGCGCCTGCGGGCTTGGACTACCACCTCAGTGATTGCGGGCGTTGTGTAATGGTAAGACCTTAGCCTTCCAAGCTAAAGACGCGGGTTCGATTCCCGCCGCCCGCTCCACCATAACCATATTCGTGTGATTTTTCCGTGGCTTATGCTTTGGGCCGATGGATGATGTGCACACACGAACCCACAAGGCATAGGCGATCACCTCTACCGGAACGGACGCGCACCCAGACACGGGGTCAATGCTTTTGGTCCTGAGGTCTGGGTGCGAATCAAAGACCGCGCAGACCCGGAAAGGCTGCCACGTCGTCCTAACGACCTATGGGCGGAAGACCAAATCGAGGTTTCCCCTGACCGTCTGGCAGCGGCTATGTTCAATCGTTAAGATCGAGAAGGGAGAGTGTAGAGAAGCATTAAGGGCCTTTGCTATTTGCCCTACAATCCGCAGCGTCCTGAGTCAGCGTTAGGCAGCAAGACGCCAGTGCAGGTGAACAAGAACTGAAGCCCGAGTTGTTCAGGGATCAATCATGGCACTTTCCGGAATGTGGCAGGTAAATCCACTCAAAAGAGATTTTTCTCACCTAATGATCAACTTGATATGCTCGTTAGAACAATGCAATATTAAGAGATTACTTTGAAGGTCGTGGATATCACTTTCTTGGTACACGGTCCATTAGCATTGAAAGATACCCTGGACTGTGACTAAGTTCTTGAACGATCTTGAAATTTCGCCACTGCGTTGTCAAACGGCCAGAAAACTGACTGTTACGGCGGCTATTTGGTGGTGAGCTTCGGAATATATCGAAAGTGCAGAGCATAAAAAGGGGCGGGCTGAAACTATGAACAGATCAACTCACATTACGCTGCTTGGGATCTTTCTCTTGACGGCCCACTCGGCTGATGCTGAATCGTTCATGATGGAAGAGTGCAGTCAATGTGATCTGTCAGGATTGGAAATCGCTGGTGGCATATATGAATCCCATTCCTACACCTACTCTGATCTTTCATCGACGACGATAGTCGATGCAATTTTTGACGGCTCAAAATTCAACAACAGTGACCTGTCGGAAGTTTCGATTTCTGACAGTGTTTTCAAGCGCTGCAAATTCGACGTAGCTAACTTCAGTGAGGCTGTGATCAGCAGTTCAAGTTTTGAAAGGTCGTCGTTTTCTTATGCTGATATGACCAATGTGTCGATCAGTGATACCACCATGTCGAACATGAAGATGAACAATATTGAGGCGTCTGAGGCCAAAATTGTGAGATCAGTCTTCACGAACTCAAAAATGAGCGTTGCTGTATTGGATCAGGCATTTATTCAGGATTCAAATTTCGAAGACACGGAGATGTCATATGGCGACTTGTCCGATTCAATCATTGAAAACACGACCTTCCGTGGGTGTGAATGCAACAACGCAGTCTTCAAGAGCGCCAAGCTCACAGATATCGATCTGAGCGAAAGCAATTTGGCGGTCGGAGACTTCTCAAGGGCACAATTGGATAATCTGGACTTTTCGGATTCCAATCTTGCTTATGCGGATTTCTCGCGTGCCGACATTGCGGGTGGAAGTTTCCAAGGCACCTTGGCCAACAATTCGAACTTTTCCAGGAGCTTTGTTTCAGATGTGGAATTTGTCGATGCAGATTTGCGCGTTGCGGATTTCTCCAATGCTGTTCTGGTCAACGTGGATTTCAACGGTGCTGATCTAACTTACGCAGACTTTGACGGCGCAAAGTTGATCAATGTAAGTTTTGAGGGGGCAATCATCCTGAACACAAACTTCGAAGGCGTCTCTCGCAAATGATC
>CAMDHB010000100.1 GCA_945897655.1 Pseudorhodobacter antarcticus | reverse complement strand
GGCCCTCTTCGACAAAAGCAACGACCCGACTGCGGATCTCAATAGGATGTGCTTTGACCATTCCCAACCCCCTGCATCTGGCGGGATCAGGCAATCACAAGCTTGCAAACATGGGAATCCTGAATCGGTGCAAGCGCGACATGCTCTAGCGGGTGCGGCGCAGGTAGACGTAGAAGGCACCAGAGCCGCCGTGTTTCAGATGCGCTTCGGTGATTTGCAGCACGCAGGGGCCCAGCGGCATCTGGCGCAACCACAGCGGCACCTGATGGCGCAGAACGCCCATGCGTTGCGGGATGGGCCCATGGTCGGGTTTCTGCTTGCCTTTGCCGGTGATGACCAGAACCAGCCGGCAGCCCGCCGATTGGGCGTTCAGGATAAAGCGGATCAGGTCTGGATGCGCTTCGGCCAGGGTCAGGCCATGCAAGTCAATCCGCGCCTCGGGCACCAGTTTGCCGCGGGTCATGCGGGCATGGGCCTTGGCATCCATCAGGATGGGGGCCTGTTCCAGGCTTTCTGACAGGGTGGGGGCGATGTCATGGGTGGGCGTGTTGCGCGCCTTTTCGCCAAGGCGGAAGGCTGCCAGGCGGGGGGCGGGTTCGACGGGCTTGACATGGACCTGCGCGGGTGGCGGAGCGTCCAGTTTCCGGCGGGGCGGCATGACATGCAGGGGCGTGGCCGTGCGGGCCACTGTCTGCCAAAGCTCCTCCTCCTCGGGGCGCAGGGTGCGGCGGCGGGACATGGGTCAACCTTCGGGCAACATGGCATAGGCGCGGTCTATGGGCAGCAGTTGCAGCATGCGCCCGCCATCCTTGATCGTGCCTGCAGCAAGACCGGCTTCGCGCCCGGTGCCAAAGAAGATGTCGGCACGCTGGGCACCCTTGATCGCGCCGCCAGTGTCCTGCGCAATCATCAGGCGGCGCATCGGGTCGGCCCCGGATTTTTCCACCCAGACAGGGGCGCCCAAGGGGACATGATCCGGGTCGATGGCGACAGAGCGCATGTTAGAGATCGAGCGGCCCATAGCACCTATGGGGCCCAGCGCGGCGTTCAGGTTCGGCAGCTTGCGGAAGAAGATGTAGGACGGGTTGAAGTTCAGCAGTTGCATCCCGGCAGTGGGGTTCTTGCGAACCCACTGCCGGATGGTTCCGGCCGAAACCTGGGATTGAGTGAAGATGCCCTGACGCACGAGTTCCTGCCCGACTGACCGATAGCCATGGCCATTGCGCCCGGCATAGCCCACCCGAATGGTGGAGCCATCGGTCATCTGGATGCGCCCAGAGCCTTGGATATGCAAGAAGAACACCTCGACCGGATCGTCAAGCCACGCAATTTCAAGGCCACGCCCGCGCAGGATGCCACCTTCGATGGCGGCGCGGTCGTGCCAGACCGTGCCATCACGCAATTCGGGCGGACGGCGGTAGATCGGATAGGCGAAACGGGCGGTGCGGGTGGGCGAGCCTTCCAGAACGGGTTCATAATAGCCGGTGAACAGCGCCGGGGGCGTGCCGATCAGGGTGGGTTTGAACAAAAGCTCAAAGAACTGGCGGGCGGCGGCCTGGCTTTCGGGCACGTCCTGCGACAGGCGGCACAGCGGCGTCCATTCGGGGCGCTTCATCAGGTCGCAGGTCTGGCGAAAGGTTTGCAGGGCGGCAAGATGGTCATCCTGCGCCCAGCCGTCGAGTGATTCGAAATCATAGACCTGCGCCATGCTTGGGCCGGTCATGGCAAATGCCAGAAACAAGGCAAGCAGCGCACGGCGCATCAGTCGCCGGTGGCGGTAAGTTGCCAGTTCGGGTCGCCCGTGCCCATGCGGCGGCCAAAGGTCCAGGTTTCACGCTGGCGGATGATGGTGGTGGGGCTACCCTCGATTACGGCGCCGGTCTTGTCGCGGACGGTGCGGTAAAGCTCACCCGTGAAGCGCACCGAAACCTCGCCCGTCTTGGAGATGTCGTCAAAGGTCGCATCGGTCAGAACCATTTCGCGCACACCGGCAAAGGTTGATTCGATGGTCAACCCACGCTCAAGCCGGTCGGAGATGGCGGATTCGAAGGTCCCGGTAACCTCATCGCCCAGAAAGGGGCGGATGCGGTCCAGATCGCCCTTGTCAAAGGCTATCAGAATCATCTCGTACGCGCCGCGTGCGCCTTTCAGGAAATCGGTGACGTTGAACGACGGCTCGGCCACCTTCATCGCGGCCAGCGCTGCGGCAGAGGCGGGATCGGTGGTGTTGTCGGCGATGTCGCGGTCAGGACCGCCTTCGATCACCTCGAACTTCGGACGCGGCCGGATGTCTTCAACGGCTTGAGGGGGCTTCTCGAAACCCTCGCGCGTGCCAAGAACGGCGCGCAGTTTCAGGATGAGGAAAATGGCGATCCCGGCAAGGACAAGCAACTGGATCAGGGAAGAGTTCATTCGGGGCCTCGAAAGGGGCGACAACTTGCCCGTGGTTGGTAAATCGTGCACTGGCCCCTATGTAGGCATTGGGTGGGCCCAAGTCCACCTGTGAGGGCAAAAAGCTGCTGGAGTTGCGTTGATGCGTGTTTTGACGGGATTGATCGCCTGGTCTTTGGTCGAAATCGCCTTGTTCGTGATCGTGGGGTCATGGGTCGGGGTGCTGGGCACGCTGGCGATCGTGCTGGGCAGTGGAGTGGCCGGGGTCATGATCCTGCGGCAGCAGGGTGTGCAGCTGGGCCAGGCCCTGCGGCAGAACATGGGGGCGGGGCGTCTGCCTGTGGCGCATTCGGGGCTGGTGGCCTTGGGCGCTGTCTTGCTGATCCTGCCGGGGTTCCTGACCGACATGATCGGCCTTGCCCTGATGGTGCCGCCCATCCGCGCCGTGATCATCGCACGAATCGGCAGCCGCTTGCGCACGGCCACGGTGCATCAGACCTATGCCCGCCCGCAGGACGATGTGATCGACGCCGTGGTGATCGAGCAGCGGCGCGATGGCGAGCCTTCAGGATGGACCAAGCCGTAAGTGCCTGCTAGGAAGCTGCGACCGAATTCAAAGGGAGTGGAAGATGGCCGAGGAAAGCAACGCGAACGGAGCCGCGGCACCGGCAGCGCCGGTTGTCAAAATGCAGGTTCTGGCACAGTTCGTGCGGGACATGTCATTCGAAAATCTGGTGGCCCAAAAGGGTTTGACCGGGACCGAGATGCAGCCTGACGTTCAGGTGGGCGTGTCGCTGGATGCGCGCAAGCGGGCCGTGGAAAACCAGTATGATGTGATTGCCAAGTTCAAGATCACGTCCAAGAACAAGGCCAATGGTGACACGCTGTTCCTGATGGAACTGGAATACGGCGGGGTTTTTCTGGTCGAAGGCGTGCCGGAAGCACAGTTGCATCCGTTCCTGCTGATCGAATGCCCGCGCATGCTGTTCCCGTTCATCCGCCGCATCATCTCGGATGTGACGCATGATGGCGGCTTCCCGCCCTTGAACATCGACAACGTCGACTTCATGGCGCTGTACCGTCAGGAAATGGCCCGCCGCGCCGCTGCCGCACCGGCCGCAGCACCCGCCGTCACGAACTGAGGCTTTGGGCGGGGGGCAACCCCGCCCATCACCCCCCCGGCCATCGGGTGGCCTAGCCTTGACGCAGAGCGGCCAGGTCCGCGTCCGTCACATTGTAGTAATCTCGATACCAATCGACAAAATGGCGCACGCCTTCTGCCACCGAGGTTTCGGGGCGGTAGCCGGTCAGCCGGTGCAGCAGGTCTGAATTGGCCCAGGTGGCCGGAACATCGCCCTTCTGCATCTCCATCAGGGTCTTCTTGATCGGCAAGTTCAGCGAGCGTTCGATTTCCGTGATGAAATCCAGCAGCTGCACCTTGGTCCCATTGCCGATGTTCACCACCCGGAAGGGTGCCACAGGGCTGAGGCTGTCACCCGGAAGAATGTCATCGCGGCTGGCGGGTTCCACCGGCGGGGTGTCGATCAGCAGGCGGATGGAGCGGACGAGGTCGGTGACATAAGTGAAATCGCGGGCCATGTTGCCTTGGTTATAGACATCAATCGCCTCGCCCTGCAGGGCCGCCTTGACGAATTTGAACAGCGCAAGGTCAGGCCGCCCCCAGGGGCCATAGACGGTAAAGAAGCGGAACATGGTGGTGGGGATCTTCCACAGATGGGCATAGCAGTGCCCCATGTTTTCATTGGCCTTTTTGGTGGCGGCATAAAGGGTCAGCTGGGTTTCGGTGCGTTCGGTTTCGATGAATGGCATCACGTCATTGCCGCCGTAGACCGAAGAGGTCGAGGCCATGAGCAGATGGTCCACACCAAATTCGCGGGCGCATTCCATCACGTTGAAGGTGCCCATGACATTGGCCGACATATAGGCGCGGGGGTTTTCCAAGGAATAGCGGACCCCGGCCTGCGCGGCCAGATGCACGATGACCGAGGGTTTGGTGTCGCGGATCAGGCCGTGCAGGGTGTCAAAATCCTCAAGCATCCCCTCGACACAGGTGAAATTGGGGTTTTGCAGCAGCATCTGGTGGCGGCGTTGCTTGATTCGGATGTCGTAATACTCGGTCATCCCGTCAAAGCCCGCGACGCGGAACCCTTCGGACAGCAGAAAGGTGGCGAGGTGGAAACCGATGAAACCGGCGGTTCCGGTGACAAGGATGGTGCGCATGGGATCAGGTCCGATTCAGAAACAGGGTGAGGGTGCGACCAAGGGATGGGTCGAGCAGGAAGCACTGCCTGAGGTGTGAATAGGCGGATTGTCCCAGTTCGCCAAGTCCGACTGGATCGCGCGGCATCGCTGTGTGCAGCGATTTTGATTCTGCTTCACCCGGGCCGAAGGCCGCACAGGTTTCGGCTGGACTGGCCAGGTCGATCTTGCCGACAACCGCGTTGGGTTGGACTTTCGCGGTCAAAGCCCCCAGTAGGTGCAACCTTCCGGCAGTTTCCGGCGCGACAGGACCGATTTCACATCCATCAGGATGCCACCCTTGGCCAGACGGTTCAGCAGGGTCTTGTCTGTCAGATAGCCCTCATGCGGGACGGTCAGGATCAGCATGTCCAGATCGTGCATATCTGCCAGACCCGACATCACCAACCCTTCCCGCGCCGCATCGCCTTGGGGAACGATGGGGTCATGAACCAAAACCTCAAGCGCGTAGGATTGCAGTTCGCGGATCACGTCGATGGCCTTGGAGTTGCGGATGTCGGGCACGTTTTCCTTGAACGACAGTCCGAAGAAGCCGATCCTGGCCGCACGGACATCGCCGCCGCGCCGCATCAGCAGTTTCAGCGCGGTCGAGGCGATATGAGTGGCCATGCGGTCGTTCATGCGGCGTCCGGCAAGAATAACCTCGGGGCGGTGGCCGATCTGTTCGGAAAGCGCGGCCAGGTGATGGGGGTCAACCCCGGTGCAAGGCCCGCCAACCAGACCGGGGTAAAAGGGCACGAAACTCCCCTTGCTGGCGGCTGCATCAATCACCTCGCGCGTGGGGATACCAACCTTGTCGCAGATCAGCGCCATTTCGTTCATCAAGGCGATGTTCAGGTCGCGCTGCGTGCTTTCCAGCGCCTTGGCCGCTTCCGCGACCTTGATCGAGGAGGCACGGTAAAGCCCGGCTGAGACGACCTTTTCATAGATTGCGGCCACACGGTCCAGCGCGGCGGGCGTGTCGGCCGACACGATCTTGACGGTGTTTTGCAGCGTGGTCTTCCGGTCGCCGGGGCTGATGTGCCCGGGGCTATAACCCAGATTGAAATCAACCTGCGGCGTCAGGCCAGAGACCTGGGTCAGGATCTTGCCACAATACTCTTCGGTCACGCCGGGGTAGGCGGTGGATTCGAAAATGACCAGATCGCCACGTTTGAGGTAATTGCCGACAAGGTCGCAGGCCGATTTCAGCGCTGCCAAATCGGGGCGGTTGGTGGCGTCCAGCGGGGTTGGAACGGTGACGATATAGACCGTGGCATTTGCCATATCCTCGGGGTCACGGCTGATCTTGAAGGTAAACGCCAGGCGGCCATCATCACCTTCGCCGCTGGCATCAGAGCCGCCCTTCAGCGTGGACACCCGCCTGCGGGACAGGTCGAAGCCTGTGACGAATTCGAAAGCCTCTGCCAGACCCGCGCCAAGGGAAATGCCTGCATGGCCAAGGCCGATCACGGCGATCTTCTCGAACCGGAATTTGATCTTGGGGCGGGTCAGTGTCGAATAGCTGACGGGCGTAAGTTCGGACATGGTACCCTCTGGGATGGACAAGGTTTCGCTCTGCCGGGATGGCAGATGGTGGTCAGGCGCCCCGGCATTGGTGATCAGCCGGGGGTGAAATCTGGTTGTTGGTTGCCGGGTCCGGGGGGGCGAGACGGTCGATTCCCGGCCAAAGCGGCAGGCATGGGATATGTCTAGGACCAAGGTATGAATCGTTTCTTACTTTTCGCCTGGCCAAGCCGAAAAGTTGCCATTTTGTTTCTAATTCTATCGGGGGGATTAAGGGGGTGCTGACGCTTTGGCAGCAAGGGGCGGGCATTGATCCTACGGATATGGCCCGAATGACGCCCGGGCCACACGGACTGGCCCGGGACAGAATTGCGCTGGTGGTCAGGCGCGAACCAGCGCCTCGTATTGCATCGAGACGCGCTTGGTCAGGTCGCCCACCACGAAGTTATAGTCGCCGATCTGGCCCACGGGGGTGACTTCTGCCGCGGTACCAGTCAGCCAGCACTGTTCGAAGCTTTCCAGTTCTTCCGGCAGGATGTGGCGTTCATGCACCTTGATCTGCATGTCGCGCAGCATTTGCACCACGGTCTGCCGGGTGATGCCGTTCAGGATGCAGTCGGGCTTCGGCGTATGAACCTCGCCGTCCTTGACGAAGAAGATGTTGGCCCCTGTCGCCTCGGCCACATAACCGCGATAGTCGAACATCATGGCGTCAGAACAACCCTTCGCCTCGGCCGCGTGTTTGGACATGGTGCAGATCATGTAGAGACCCGCTGCCTTGGCCGCATGGGGGATGGTTTCGGGCGAGGGCCGCTTCCACTTGGCGATGTCGAGTTTGGCGCCCTTCATCTTGGCGTCGCCGTAATAGCTGCCCCAGGTCCAGCAGGCCACGGCCAGGCGGATCGGGTTGCGCTTGGAGGCGACACCCATATCCTCACCCGCGCCGCGCCAGGCGATGGCGCGGACATAGGCGTCGGTCAGGTTGTTGGCTTTGAGCACGGCGTCCTTGGCGGCTTCGATGTCATCGACCGAAAAGGGCAAGGGCATGTCCAGCAGTTCGCCCGACATCCGCAGGCGTTCGGAATGTTCGCGCGATTTGAAGATCTTGCCGTTATAGCAGCGCTCGCCCTCAAACACAGCGCTGGCATAGTGCAGCGCATGGGTCAGAATATGCACATTGGCACCGCGCCAATCCACCAGTTTGCCGTCCATCCAGATGAACCCGTCGCGATCGCCATATCCTGCCATCTCGGCCTCCCGCTTTGCGAATGTTGCGTCTATTAGGTCCGTTTCGGACATAATATTGCGTGAAATCCCCGGCTGGATACGGGTAGTGTCCGGGAATGTCAACAAGGCTGACGTAGTTTGCCTGAGACTCCTGCTGCTTTCCGGTTGTCCACTTGGCCAAACTGGTTCAAATTGAGAAGGTTAACCGTCCGACACAGGAGACTTGAATGATCGGCAGACTGCTCTCGACTGGCGTTCTGGTGCTTGCCGCCAGTGGCGCGATGGCACAAGACCTGCAGCCGTGGGGTGCATCGGACTATTGGGATGTGCTGATTGATCCTTCATTGGGGAATGGTTGCCTGATCCAGAGCGAGTTTCAGGATGGCAGCCTGGTGCGAATCGGCCTCGATCAGGTGGCGGGGGGTGGTTACGTGACCGTTTTCAACACCGCCTGGGGTGAGATCGAGGAGGGTGTCCTATATCCTGTGACCTTTGATCTGGACGGCGAAAGTTATGAGGGTGAGGCCAAGGGCATGTATCTGAACGATGTGCCGGGGGCCGACATTGCCTTTGACAGCGTTGATTTCTTCATGGGCATCGCGAAGTATCAGACGATGACGATGTATCACGACGGGGCCGAGGTGCTGAGCATAGACTTGACCGGCACGATGGCCGGACTGGACGCCGTGCTGACCTGTCAGGACGAACAGGGCTGATCCCGGCGCGGGTGCCCTCTGCATCGTTTGAGCTTGGAATGGCAGTAAAGCTGACGTAACTTTGCGTCAGGAGGATGCCATGTCAGAGAATGCCACCGGCAGCGAAGGACTGCTTTTCCTGACGGATGAGCAGTTGCGCAAGGGGATCGAGGCGATGTTCTTTGCCTATCGCGGGTTCACCGCCGACCCGGACCGCATTCTGGACACGATGGATTATGGCCGCGCCCATCACCGGGCGGTGCATTTCATCAACCGCAATCCGGGGCTGACGGTGTCGCAGCTTTTGGCGATTCTGGGCGTGACCAAGCAAAGCCTGAACCGGGTGTTGCGCACCCTGTTCGAGGATGGGCTGGTGGAGGCCAAGGTGGGCCGCACCGACAAGCGGGAACGACGGTTGTATCTGACCGAAAAGGGTGCGGCGCTGGAGCGGTCCTTGTCGGACGCCCAGCGCGCCCGGATGCGGGCGGCGTACCGTGCGGCGGGGCCGCAGGCGGTGCAGGGCTTTCGCACCGTGCTGGAGGCGATGATGGACCCCGAGATGCGCCGGCAGTATCAAGGCCAGATCGCCACCCCGAGGGAGAGCGCACCATGACGGATTTGCAGGCGCATCTGCTGGTGGTGGATGATGATGAACGCATTCGCGGGTTGTTGCAGAAATTCCTGATCCGCAGCGGGTTTCTGGTGACCACGGCCCGCAATGCGGCTCAGGTCAGGCGGCTGCTGGGGGGATTGGATTTCGACCTGCTGGTGCTGGATGTGATGATGCCGGGCGAAGATGGCATCACCCTGACCCGCGATCTGCGCCGCACGATGGCCACCCCCATTTTGCTGTTGACCGCCCGGGGCGAGGCATCGAACCGGATCGAGGGGTTGGAGGCGGGGGCAGATGACTATCTGGTCAAGCCCTTCGAACCCAAGGAATTGCTGCTGCGCATCAACGCCATTCTGCGCCGTGTGCCGCAGGTGAAGGCCGCTGAACCTGTGGCCCGGTCCTTGCACATGGGCGCTGTGCGCTATGACCCGGACCGGGGCGAGTTGTGGCGGGGGGCCGAGTTGATCCGCCTGACCGCGACCGAGGCGCAGTTGATGCGCATCTTTGCCGCCACACCCGGTGCTCCGGTGCCCCGTGGGCGACTGGTCGGCGATCTGGAGCGTGAGGCGGGCGGCGGGGACCGCGCCGTGGATGTGCAGATCACCCGCCTCAGGCGCAAGATCGAGGATGACCCCAAGCAGCCCCGCTATCTGCAAACCGTGCGGGGCGAAGGGTATATGCTGCAACCGGATTAAGGGGTTGGGTGGCCGCCCGCGGGCAGGACCGCTGAAATTCGACCTCTGGACAGGTGCCGCGCTGCACAGCATTGTCGCACCATATCGTTACGGAGGACGACCATGCCCAGCAACCTGCCCCTTGAAATGCGCCTGCGCCGGATGGCCAAACGGTTGGAGGAGTTGGAGCGTTGGGTCCCGCGTGAGGTGATCCCGCTGGAGGATTGGACGCTGAACGGCATGCCAGTGGCCAAGGGGTTCGCATGGCAGGATAGCGGCGCCCCCCTGCCCTTCCGCCACCCGCAGGTTGAAATTCCGGCACATTGGCCCCTGTCCGAAGTGCGGCTGCATCTGTGGCTGGGCGGGGAAGGCTTGGTGCGGCTGATCGGCGACCGGCAAGACAGCTTTGGCCTGAACCCCCCGCATCAGGAATTTCTGCCCCGCGAACGCCACTTCCGGATCGAAGCGGACTGTGTGGCCCGTCTGCCGCAGGGTGTGCCAAACCGGCAGGCGGCCATCGGGCGGACCGAGCTAGTCTG
>CAMDHB010000099.1 GCA_945897655.1 Pseudorhodobacter antarcticus | reverse complement strand
GTGGTGCGCGAGTTGGGGCGGCGCGGGCCGGCCTGTCTGGGCGATGCGGTGGACGGGATCATGACGGCAAAGGTCACGACCTGCACCCGCGATGACCGCGCCGATGATGTGTTGCAGCGCATGACGGATGGCCGGTTTCGCCATCTGCCGGTGGTCGAGGGTGGCCTGATGGTGGGGCTGATTTCCATCGGTGATGTCGTCAAGGCCCGTCTGTCCGAGCTTTCCATGGAAAAGGATGCGCTGGAAGGCATGATCAAGGGGTTCTGACCCGCCGTTTCGCCCTTGCATCGGCGCAGACTTCATTGTTGCCTGTGCCCGAGTGAACGCGAGGTACCCCATGCGCATCGGCCTTTACCCTGGCACCTTTGACCCGGTCACGTTGGGCCATGTCGACATCATCCAACGGGCGATGGCGCTGGTGGACAGGTTGGTGATTGGCGTGGCGATCAACCGCGACAAGGGGCCGCTGTTCAACCTGGAAGAGCGGGTTGCGATGGTCGAGGCGGAATGTGCCGCGATCATTGCCAAGACGGGGGGCGAAATTGTCGTGCACCCGTTCGAGAACTTGCTGATTGACTGCGCGCGCGATGTGGGGGCTGGCATCATCATTCGTGGCCTGCGCGCCGTTGCGGATTTTGAGTATGAGTTTCAGATGGTCGGCATGAACCGCGCCCTTGATGCCAGCATCGAGACGGTATTCCTGATGGCCGATGCGCGGCGGCAGGCGATTGCGTCCAAGCTGGTCAAGGAGATTGCACGGCTGGGCGGCGATGTGTCCAAATTCGTGACCCCCCCGGTGGCCACAGCCTTGGCCAAGCGGTATGGCTGATGGCCGGTTCAGCGCCCAGGCCTTGAAAACCGATTGGAATTTTCGTTCTACCCTGCTAGCATTTTGCGAAGGGTGCAAGGCTGGACGGATTTCATGACGGAGATGCCTATTCTTTCGGATCAGATGGCCCCGACCTCGATTGAGGAGTTTCAGTCAAGGCTTGCGGCGATCAGTGGGGATTTGCCGCGCCGACTGCGGCAATGCGCCGATTTCATCGCCGCCAACACCGACCGAATTGCTGTCTCCACCGTGGCCGAACTTGCCGCAGGGGCCGACGTGCCACCGTCCGCCCTGATGCGGTTTTGCCAGATCCTTGGGTTTTCCGGGTTTTCCGAAATGCAGCGGATGTTCCGCGATGCCTATAACCCCGGCTGGCCCGACTATTCGACAAGGTTGAAAAACCTGCGGGCCGAAGGCGCGGGCAGCCCGCAGGCCCTGTTGGCCGAGTTTATCGAGGCGGGCCGGTCCTCGCTGGAGGCTCTGGCCAAAACCGCGGATGAGGCGGCCCTGTCGCGGGCGGTGGATTTGCTGGCAGCGGCCGAGACTGTGCATGTGGTTGGTCTGCGCAGGGCGTTTCCTGTGGCGACTTATCTGGCTTATGTCTTTGAAAAAATGTCAGTTCCGGCGATGTTGCATGATGGGGTCGGCAAGCTGGATCACCGCTTTGCACTGCGCAAGGGCGATGCGATGCTGGCCATCACCTTCGCCCCCTATTCCGAGGAGACGTTGGCCTTGGCACAGGATGCCACCGCGCGGGGTCTGCCGGTTGTGGCCCTGACGGACCGATTGAGCAGCCCGCTAGCCCGGGTGTCTGATGCGGTGCTGACGGTGGAGGAGGTGGATTTCGGTGCCTTCCGTTCGCTGTCCGCCACGATAGCAATGGCGATTTCGCTGGCTGTGGCTGTCGGGTCGGTACGTGGGGGATAGGCCCCGCACAGATTTCGCTTTTGCTTTGAAAGAAAATGGAATAAAAATTCCAAAATTGATGGCCCCCGAGTCTTTGGGCCGATTGTAGGGGTAAAGGACGATGAAGACCTTGGATGTGATCACCATTGGCCGCTCGTCGGTGGATCTGTACGGCGCGCAGGTTGGCGGGCGGCTGGAGGATATGGCATCATTTCAGAAATACATTGGCGGCAGCCCCACGAATATGGCAGCGGGCACGGCGCGGCTGGGTCTGAAATCGGCGCTGATCACGCGGGTGGGCAATGAACACATGGGCCGCTTCATCCGCGAGGAATTGGTGCGTGAGGGCGTTGATGTGCGCGGGGTCAAGACCGATCCGGAACGTCTGACGGCGCTGGTTTTGCTGGGCATCCGCGATGACAAGCAGTTTCCGCTGATCTTTTACCGCGAAAACTGCGCGGATATGGGATTGAGCGAAGACGACATCGACGAAAGCTTCATCGCCGAGGCGCGGTCTGTGGTGGCCACCGGCACCCATCTGTCCAACCCGCGCACCGAGGCGGCAGTGCTGAAGGCGCTGACGCTGGCGCGCAAGCACGGGGCGCGGACGGCGCTGGACATTGACTACCGCCCCAATCTGTGGGGGTTGGCGGGGCATGGAGACGGCGAAAGCCGGTTCATCGAAAGCGCCAAGGTGACGACGAAACTGCAGGCCGTCTTGCACTTCTTTGACCTGATCGTCGGCACCGAGGAGGAGTTTCACATCGCGGGCGGCACGACCGACACGATGGCCGCCCTGCGCGCCGTGCGGGCGGTGTCGGGTGCAACGCTGGTCTGCAAGCGCGGGCCGATGGGCGCTGCGGCCTTCACTGGCGACATCCCCGCTACGCTGGATGACGGTCAGGCCGGCCCGGGTTTCCCGATCGAGGTGTTCAACGTGCTGGGCGCCGGGGACGGCTTCATGTCCGGCCTGATCCGGGGCTGGTTGGATGATGAACCCTGGCCCACCGCACTGAAATACGCCAATGCCTGCGGTGCCTTTGCCGTCAGCCGCCACGGCTGCACCCCCGCCTATCCGTCGTGGGAGGAGTTGCAGTTCTTCCTGGGGCGCGGTGTTATCAACCCCGCGCTGCGCAAGGATGCCGCACTGGAGCAGGTCCACTGGTCCACCAACCGCCGCAAGCAATGGTCCGAGATTCGCGCCTTTGCCTATGACCACCGCATCCAGATGGAGGATATGCCGGGGGCGACCCCGGACCGTATTTCGGCGTTCAAGGAACTGTGCCTGGACGCCACATTGCGGGTGTCGCAGGGCCGGGACGGGTATGGCCTGCTGTGTGACAGCCGGTTGGGCCGGTCGGCCCTGTACCGGGCGGCGGGGCAAGGGTTGTGGATCGGGCGGCCGGTCGAATGGCCGACCTCGCGCCCCCTGACGCTGGAGCCCGAGATTGGCGCCGATTTTGGCGGTCTGTCGGAATGGCCGCTGGAGCATGTGGTCAAGGTTCTGTGCTTTTGTCACCCTGATGACGCGCCAGAAATGCAAGCGGCGCAGGAAGATACGGTTCAGCGCCTGTTCCAGGCCTGTCGGCGCAACCGGTTGGAGATGTTGTTGGAGGTTATCCCTTCCAAGGTCGGCCCCGTGGCGGATGACACCACGGCCAAGCTGATCAGCCGGTTTTATGACATCGGCATCTATCCCGATTGGTGGAAGCTGGAGCCGATGCAGACGGCCAAGGCGTGGGAACTGACTTGCGCCGCCATTCAGGCGCGCGACCCACATGTGCAGGGGATTGTCGTTCTGGGCTTGGGCCAGTCCGAGGCGGAATTGGCGGCGTCGTTCCAACTGGCGGCGCGGCATCCGCTGGTCAAGGGCTTTGCCGTTGGACGCACGATCCACGGCGATGTCGGGGCCGATTGGATGGCAGGGCGGATTGACGACAAGACCGCCGTCGCCACAATGGCAGAAAACTACCGCCGCATGTGCAACTATTGGGATGAGGCCCGTCAGGGCAGGGGAGAGAGCAAATGACCACGATCAGGTTGACGGCGGCGCAGGCGATGGTGCGTTGGCTGTCGGTGCAGGACACCGAAGACGGCGGCGCCTTCATTCAGGGCGTCTGGGGGATTTTCGGCCACGGCAACGTGGCGGGTCTGGGCGAGGCGCTGCATGGCATCCGCGATGTTCTGCCCACCTACCGCGGCCAGAACGAACAGACGATGGCTCATACTGCCATCGCCTATGCCAAGGCTTCCGGTCGGCGTCGTGCGATGGCCGTCACCTCCTCCATCGGGCCGGGTGCGACCAATATGGTCACCGCTGCCGCCCTTGCCCATGTCAACCGCCTGCCGGTTCTGTTCATCCCCGGTGATGTCTTCGCCAACCGCGCGCCCGATCCGGTCGTGCAGCAGGTTGAGGATTTTGAGGATGGAACGGTCAGCGCCAATGACTGCTTCCGCCCTGTCAGCCGCTATTTCGACCGCATCACGCGCCCCGAACAGATCATGACCGCCCTGCCACGTGCGATGCGGGTGATGACGGATCCGGCCACGTGCGGCCCGGTCACGCTCGCCTTCTGTCAGGACGTTCAGGCCGAGGCGTTTGATTACCCCGAGGCGTTCTTTACCCCCAAGGTCTGGCGCTTCCGCAGGCCGCAGCCTGATCAGGCCGATCTGGCCGATGCGATTGCCATGATCAAGGCGGCCAAGGCCCCGGTCATCGTGGCGGGCGGCGGGGTGATTTATTCGGCGGCCGAGGCGACCTTGGCCGCCTTTGCCACCGCCCACGGCATTCCGGTGGTGGAAACCCAGGCGGGCAAATCGGCGCTGGACTTTGACCATGTACTGAACTTTGGCCCCGTTGGCGTGACGGGGGCCACATCGGCCAATATCCTGTGCGCGGCGGCTGATCTGGTCATCGGGGTCGGCACGCGGTTTCAGGACTTTACGACCGGGTCATGGTCATTGTTCAAGAATCCGTCCAAGCGGATGCTGTCGATCAACGTGCAGGGCTATGATGCGGCCAAGCATGGCGCGTCGCAGGTTGTCGCCGATGCCAAGGTTGCGCTGGAGTTGATTGGCGCGGCACTGGGCACCCAGAAATTCGCTGCGGATCAGGGCCTGCGTGCGGACTGGTTCGCCGCAACGGCGGCCGTCAAGGCAGCGCCGGGTGCCGGTAATGCCTTGCCCACAGACGCGCAGGTGATTGGCGCGGTGCAGCGGGCGTCCAGCAAGGCGACCGTCATCATGGGCGCTGCGGGCACGATGCCGGGCGAGTTGCACAAGATCTGGGATGCGGCTGCAGGCGGGTACCATATGGAATACGGCTATTCCTGCATGGGCTATGAAATCGCAGGCGCCTTGGGCATCAAGATGGCACGGCCGCAGGCGGATGTGATCTGCATGGTGGGCGATGGCAGCTATATGATGGCCAACAGCGAATTGGCCACTGCCGTCATGATGGACGTGCCCTTCACCGTGGTCATCACCGACAACCGGGGTTTTGGTTGCATCAACCGGCTGCAAAAGGGCACCGGCGGGGCGGCGTTCAACAACCTTTTGGATGACAGCTATCACGTGAACCCGTCGCATATCGACTTTGTCGCCCATGCCGGGTCGATGGGGGCCATTGCGGTCAAGGCGGCGGATATTCCGGCGCTGGAGGCGGCTTTGGCGCAGGCCAAGACGGCCAAGGTGCCAATGGTTATTGTCATCGACACCGACCCCATGCCCTCAACCGAGGCGGGTGGTTCGTGGTGGGATGTGGCGGTGCCCGAGGTTTCGGTCCGGGCCGAAGTGCGTGCGGCGCGTGAAAAGTACGAGGCCGGGATAGCCGCGCAAAGCGCTGTAAACTAAGGGGGGCGGGGCACATGGTCAACCTTTTGCGCAAGCCGGTTGGAACGACCGGCAAGGTTCATGACATAACCCCGGCCTCTGCCGGTTGGGGCTATGTCGGCTTTGGGCTTTATCATCTGGCCTCGGGTGAGGTGGCGACCGAGGTGACGGGGGACCGTGAGGTCATTCTGGTTTTGGTCGAAGGCAAGGCGTCCATTCACGCCGCCGGGCAGGATTGGGGCGTGATGGGCGACCGGATGGATGTCTTTGAAAAGACGCCGCCGCATTGCCTGTATGTGCCGAACGCCAGCGACTGGCGGGCGACGGCCACGACCGCCTGCACGATTGCCGTGTGTTCCGCCCCGGGCAAGGGTGGCCACAAGGCGGCCCGTCTGGGGCCTGAGGGGATTGTACTGACCCAGCGCGGCACAGGATCCAACGCCCGCTTCATCAACAACATCGCGAGGGAGGGGTTGGACGTGGCCGACAGCCTGCTGGTGACCGAGGTTTATACCCCGCAGGGCAACTGGTCCTCCTATCCCAGCCACCGCCATGATGAAGATGATTTCCCCCGGATGACCTATCTGGAGGAGACCTATTACATGCGGATGAACCCGCCGCAGGGTTTTGCCTTTCAGCGGGTTTATACCGAGGATGGCAGCCTTGATGAGACGATGGCCGTCAAGAACGGCGATCTGACGCTGGTGCCGCGTGGCCACCACCCATGTGCTGCCCCCTATGGTTATGACCTGTATTACCTGAACGTCATGGCCGGTCCGCGCCGCAACTGGCGGTTCCAGAATGATCCCGACCACGACTGGATCTACCGCCGCGACAACCCGACGGCGTAACGGTCAGGGCGAAATCAGGGTGACCATCAGGCCCAGACTTGCCAATTCCCGCTCAACCAGGCGGGGGTTGGGCAGTTTTGGCGCAATCACGGTAACAGGGCCGGTGTAGCCAAGTTCGACCAATCGCTCGATTGCGGTGGTGGCATCGTGGTCGGCGGTGAAAAGCGGCATGATGACGAGTTTGGGCTGCAAGCACAGCAGCAGGTCCGCGTCAAGGCGGGACAGGGTCTGATGGGTCACGCCGGTCAGGGGCAAAGGGCCCTGCGGCCCCAGAAAGACTTCGCAATGAAGCGCCAGAACGGTTTCTGTGTCGCGCGCCGCCAGAAAGTTGTTACTTCGAGTCGAGCATTCTTGAATAGGTGCCATGTTTGCCCATCTATTTGCGGCAATGTTCGTACACCCTAGGTGCGCGCACTCAAATGCGCGATTGCGAACATGCACCGAGCAAAAGATTCCGCAAACCGTGGCGGATTTGCTGGCCTGATGCCAGCTTGACCGCTACCAAGTGCGGGAATCACGGCAAGGAACGCGAAAAATGGCGCAACAACTGGCGGAAATCCTGTCTGCATTGCCACTTGCAGCGATCCTGATTGGCCGCAACCAGCAGATCGAACAGGCCAATGATGCGGCCATTGCCCTGCTTGGGCCCGCCATCATCGGCCGTCACCACGGCTTTGCGCTGCGCCAACCCGAGGTGCTGGGCGCCATTTCCGCCGCCCTGCTGCGGGGTGAAACGTCAGTGGCGCGTCAGGTCCTGCCCGGCCCCAGCCATGAGGTGGTGCACCGCGTTTCGGTGTCTCCGGTTGGCACCGGGGCGATGTGCCTGTTTCAGGACATCAGTGATCAAGAGCAATCCGAACAGATGCGCCGCGACTTTGTGGCCAATGTCAGCCACGAGTTGCGCACACCCCTGACCTCGCTTCTGGGCTTCATCGAAACCCTGCGCGGCCCGGCCAAGGATGACCCCGTGGCGCGCGCGCGGTTCTTGGGCATCATGGCGACCGAGGCAGGGCGGATGAACCGGCTGATCAGCGATCTTTTGAACCTGAGCCGGGTCGAGGCGCAGGAACGTCAGCGCCCGTCCACGCGGCATGACCTGACCGCGCTGATCCGCTCGGCCATCCTCAGTCTGCGGCCCATGGCCGAATCCGTCGGCGTCACGCTGGATTATGTGGGGCTCGAGGAGCCTGTGCTGGTGTTTGTCGATCAAGATCAGGTCCTGCAAGTGGTGACCAATCTGGTCGAGAATGCGATCAAATATGGCGCCAGTGGCAAGTTGGTCCGCATCGAACTGGCCCGCCAGACCGGGCCGCGCGGGCCATTGGTCCGCCTGAGCGTGACAGACAAGGGCGAGGGAATTGATCCTTTGCACATTCCGCGCCTGGCTGAACGGTTCTACCGCGTGGACGGCCACCGGTCGCGCGAAAAGGGCGGAACCGGGCTTGGGCTGGCCATCGTCAAGCACATTGCCCACCGCCACCGCGGCCGTCTGGTGATTGAAAGCAAGTTGGGCGAGGGGTCGACCTTTTCGGTGATCCTGCCGGGCGACTAGAACGACGTCGCTGTCAAACGACGTATCTGTCATCAATCTGTTACAAAAATGTCGCAAAAGATAAGGCAAGCAACCCTAGACGGGGGCCGAGGAGGGTGGCCAATCGGGCTGCATCTCAAACTGCGACTGGATAGGAGAAAAAGATGTCCTTTGTGAAAATTTCCGCTTCGGCGATTGCCATCTTGGCAGCGTCGACCCTGGCAGCTTCCGCCCGCGATCAGGTTCAAGTCACCGGTTCTTCGACCGTTCTGCCTTATGCGACGATCGTTGCTGAAGCATTCGGCGAAAACTTCGACTTCCCGTCGCCGGTCGTTGAAGGCGGCGGCTCGGGCGCCGGCCGCAAGAAGATGTGTGAAGGCGTGGGTGAAAACACCGTCGACATCGCCAACTCGTCCTCGCGTATCTCCAAGTCGGACATCGAACTTTGCGCCACCAACGGCGTGACCGAGATCATGGAAGTGCGCTTTGGCTATGACGGCATCGTCTTCGCTTCGGACGTTGCTGGCCCGGAATTCGCCTTCACCCCGGCTCAGATCTACGGCGCACTGGCGGCTCAGGTTGCCAAGGACGGCGCTCTGGTTGCCAACGCTGCTGCCAACTGGTCTGACGTTGACGCCGCCCTGCCGGCCCAAGCCATCCTCGCTTTCGTTCCGGGCACCAAGCACGGCACGCGCGAAGTGTTCGACACCAAGGTGATCGTCGCTGGCTGCAAGGACACGGGCGCACATGACCTGTTCCTGGCTGTCGCCGAAGGCGCTGACGAGAAAGAAAAGAAGGCCAACGCTGACAAGGCCTGCATGGAACTGCGCACCGACGGCAAGTCGGTCGACATCGACGGCGACTATACCGAGACGCTGGCCCGCATCGACGCTGACAAGACCGCAATCGGCGTGTTCGGTCTGTCGTTCTACCAGAACAACACCGACAAGCTGCGCGTCGCCACCATGAACGGTGTTGTCCCCAGCGCCGAGTCGATCGCCTCTGCTGAATACCCGGTATCGCGTCCGCTGTTCTTCTACGTCAAGAAAGCCCATATCGGCGTGATCCCCGGCCTGAAGGAATTCATCACCTTCTTCGTCTCGGACGAAATGGCTGGCCCGGATGGCCCGTTGGCTGCCTATGGCCTGGTGTCGGACCCGGAACTGGCTGCGACCCAAGCAATGGTCGAAGCTGAGACCCCGATGGGCCCGCTGGAATAAGCAAGACCTTGAGGGCGGCACCGTAAGGGTGCCGCCCTTTCCCTTTTACCCTGACCACGGGATATCTGATGTCAGTCCTCTTTCTGCTTTCCTTTATCTTCGTGCTCGCCATTGCGGCCTTTGTGCTGTGCCGCCAGCGTGTGATGGCCTCGGTTCAGGGCAATCCGCGCAAATTGCATTCTCTGCCCCTGTATTACGGCTGGAACGGCGCCATCATGGTGATGTTGCCAGCCTTTGTTGGCTTGCTGCTTTGGCTGATCATTCAGCCCTTGATCATCGAAGGCCGGATCGCTGGGAAACTTCCGGCTGACATGATGGCCGAGGGCGGCTCGATGGAATTGGTGATGACGGATGTACGCCGGGTGGCCGGTGGTCTGGATGTCGCCGTGGAACAAGGGGCGATGACGGAAACAGAAGCGGGCATGATCAGGACAGAGTTTACCGATGTCCGTGACAAGCTCGCCAGGGTCGGCGTGGCCTTGGGTGCCGATGTGTCCAAAGAGGTTCTGGCCGCCGCACAGCACTACCGCGAGATGAACCGCTGGGGTGGCCTTGGCCGTACCGCGCTGATCCTGATCCTGGCCGTGGCAGGGTTCGCTTATGCCGTGATGTCAGGAACGCACCGGGATTTGCGGGCGCGCAACCGGGTCGAACTGGTCATTCAGGGCCTTTTGATCTTCAGTTCCTCGATCGCCATTCTGACCACGGTGGGCATTGTCTATTCGCTTTTGAATGAAACGGTGAACTTTTTCCGCATCTATCCCTTTCAGGATTTCTTTTCCAGCCTGACGTGGTCGCCAAACTTCCGTGGCGATTCTGACCTTGGGGTCGCGCCTCTGATCTGG
>CAMDHB010000098.1 GCA_945897655.1 Pseudorhodobacter antarcticus | reverse complement strand
ATCTCGGCAAAGTTGCGGCCCACCGACATGGGGTATGTCATGGTCAGCTTCACCTTCTTGTCCGACCCGATGATGTACACCGTGCGCACCGTGGCCGAATGGGCCGGGGTGCGGCCATCGGTCGGCAGATAGAACTCGGCCGGCAGCATGTCATAGGCCTTGGCCACCGTCAGGCTCGTGTCGTCTATGATCGGGAAATCCGCCGGCGCCCCACCAAAGGCCTCGATGTCGCGCTTCCACTTTTCATGGTCCTGAACCGAATCGACCGACACGCCAATGACCTTGGTGCCCCGCTTGGCAAATTCGGCCGACAACTGTGCCACGGCGCCGAATTCGGTGGTGCAAACCGGCGTAAAGTCGCGGGGGTGGCTAAAGATGATGGCGTAATGCCCGTCCAGCCAGTCATGGAACCTTATCTCCCCGGCGGTGGACTGTGCGGTAAAGTCGGGTGCGATGTCGTTGATGCGAATGGACATGTGAACTCCTGTCTGTTTCATCCTTGGCCGGAACATATGCCATGCGGAACAGTTTTTCACTAACCTTGCTGTCCTTGCCGCGAAGAAAGACAGCGTCGCGCCCTACAGGCAAAATCCTGAACCCGGTTCTACAACAGGTCCTCTGGCCGCACACCCTTTCGCGCCAGAAACTCCAATGCGGAACGATCCTCCACCTCACCCGCCTCAATCGCCGCCACTTTGCGCATCACCCGGCGCAGATGGTCGGCATCGGGCGTCGTCAGGTTCGGCCCCCGGGCAATCTTGGCCCTAAGCTCGGCATCAGACCGCGTGTAATAGTGGTTCAACTGAATCCGTTCCGCCGAATAACTCTCCCGCCCCGGCTGCCCCTGATCGTTGCAGGTGTCCGCACGGCCATCCGTCTCGATCACATGGACCTTCAACGCGGTGACGTGACACGGGTCCACGATCATCTTGAAGTTCTTCAACCCCTTGGCATCGCTCATCGGGTCCGGGTTGCGCCGGGTATAATTCCCCAGAACCCCACCCGCCGGACGCTCCTTATGCCCCGACCGCCCGAACATGTGCCAAGGCAGGCTGATGTTCCGCACCCCCTCAAGCCCCGCCAAAGCCTCGTCCAGCCCCGCAGCCTTCGGCACCAGAAACTCATCCGCATCCAGATAGGTCAGCCACCGGTACGCCCCGCCAAAGTTCCGCGTCGCATGGGCATAGGCCAGCACCTGATTGTGCACCTCCAGCCGCCCCGACCGAAATTTCTGATCCCATGCCACGACCGTCAACCGCCCGCCCAGAAACCCCAGCGCCTCAATCGTCCCATCCGTGCAGCCATTGTCGTACACATAGAAATGCCGCACCCCGGCCAGCACATGAAACCGCGCCCATTCGGCAATATGCGCCGCCTCATTGCGCACGATCAGCACCAGAGCCAACCCCTCCCGCCCGGGCCGTGCCACAGGCGGGTCAATCCCGATCTTAGTGATGCTTTGGCCGCGCGTCAGAAATCCGAACATACCGCCTTATAGCAACCCCTGCCCAATCGGCAACGCGCTCCGCTTCGGCCCGGCCCGATTGCCTACCCTTGATTTGATCAAATTTTGTTTCCCGCCTTGCATGGCCCCCCGTTCCCATGCACTTTGCCCCTAAACCTGAGGAGGCCATCATGATCACCCGCCGCGAATTCTACATCAACGGTCGCTGGACCGCCCCTGCAACCCCCCGCGATTGCGCCGTCATCGACCCCTCGACCGAGGAGCCTTGCGCCATCATCTCGCTGGGGTCCGAGGCCGACACCAACGCCGCCGTCGCCGCCGCCAAAGCGGCCTTCCCCCTTTGGGCCGCCACACCCCCGGTCGAACGCCGCGCCGCTGTCGTCCGCATCCTCGAACAGTACGAGGCCCGCGTCGAAGACCTCGCCAGAGCCATCTCCATGGAAATGGGCGCCCCAATCGATATGGCCCGATCCTCCCAAGCCCCCTGCCTGCCTTGGCACCTTGAAAACTTCCTGACCGCCTTTGACCACATCCAGTGGATCAGGCCCCTTGGCGACCACGCCCCCACCACCCAGATCGCCCTTGAGCCCATCGGCGTTGTCGGCCTGATCACCCCCTGGAACTGGCCCATGAACCAGATCGCGCTCAAGGTCATCCCCGCCATCCTCGCCGGCTGCACCTGCGTCCTGAAACCGTCCGAAGAATCCCCCCTCGACGCCATGATCTTCGCCGAATTCTGCCATGACGCGGGCCTACCCCCCGGCGTTTTCAACCTCGTCAACGGCGACGGCCTGGGCGTGGGCGCACAACTCTCCGCCCACCCCGATATCGAGATGATCTCTTTCACCGGCTCGACCCGCGCCGGTCGCGCCATCTCCATCGCCGCCGCGCAAACCCTGAAACGCGTCACGCTGGAACTGGGCGGCAAAGGTGCCAACGTGATCTTCGCCGATTGCGACACCAAGGCCGTCGAACGCGGCGTGCGCCACATGATGAACAACTCGGGCCAGTCCTGCAACGCGCCCTCCCGCATGCTGGTCGAACGCCCCTACTATGATACGGCGGTCAACATCGCCGCCGACATCGCCGCCTCGATCAAGGTCGGCTCGGCGCATGAACCCGGAAAACACATCGGCCCGGTGGTGAACAAACGCCAGTGGGACCAGATTCAGGGATATATCCAAAAGGGCATCGACGAAGGCGCCCGCCTTGTCGCCGGCGGCCCCGGCCTGCCCGACGGCTTCAACCGCGGCTTCTACGTCCGCCCCACCGTCTTTGCCGACGTGACCCCCGGCATGACCATCGAGCGTGAGGAAATCTTTGGCCCCGTCCTGTCGATCATCCCTTTCGACACCGAGGCTGACGCAATCCGCATCGCCAACGACACGCCCTACGGCCTGACCAACTATGTGCAAACCCAACACGGCCCCCGCCGCAACCGCCTGTCCCGCGCCCTGCGCTCGGGTATGGTCGAAATGAACGGCGAATCGCGCGGCGCCGGCGCCCCCTTCGGCGGCGTCAAATCCTCGGGCCGCGCCCGCGAAGGCGGCGTCTGGGGTATCGAGGAGTTTCTCGAAGTCAAAGCCATCTCCGGCTTCGACATCGCCGCAGAATAACGCCCCCCTTCCCTCGGGCCGGAGGCGAAACAGCCACAGAATAACGCGCCTCCCTCCCCCCTCTGTGGGGGAGGGTTGGGGTGGGGGGCCACCACCCCAACCCCATTTTTTCCGTAGTGGCTTTGTAGACCCAATATAGGTGCTTTGTAGGTCGTTCATCTGCCGTTAACAGACCCACTTTTGTCGCCATTCCACACTCGCCCCACCCCCAGACCGCTAGGCTTCCCCCACACCCCGGAGGCCCCCATGTCCCACCACCCCCGCCTGCTCTCTCCCCTGCAATTGCGCGGCCAGACGCTGCGCAACCGCATCGTCTTTGGCGCCCACACCGCCAACATGTCCGATCGTGGAATCCCCGGGCCCAGGGTACAAGGCTACCTCATGGAACGCGCCTTGGGCGGGGCTGGCATGATCGTCTCCGAACCCGTCCCGGTCCACCGCACAGGCATCCTAACCCGGGGAAACTACTTGATTTCCGACGACATCATCCCCCACTTCCGCAAGATCACGGATGCGGTCCACGACACCGGCGCCGTCATCCTGCAACAGCTTTACCATATCGGCGCCCACGGCGATTCCGACCTTAGCTTCGCCCCCCACTGGTCCCCCTCCGGCCTGCCCTCCTACCACGATTCAGACGGCTCCCACGCCATGACCGAGGCTGAGATCGAGGAACTGCTCGACGCCCACGAAGCCGCCGCCCTCCGCGCCAAAAAGGCCGGCTTCCAGGGGGTTGAGGTTTGGGCCGCCTACCACTCCCTTCTCGACCAATTCTGGACCCCGTGGTCCAACAAACGCACCGACCGCTGGGGCGGCTCCCTCGAAAACCGCACCCGCTTCTCCCGCACCCTGATCGAGCGTATCCGCAAATCCTGCGGCGAAGACTTCATCGTAGGCCTCGCCATCTCCTACTCCACCGCCTACAACGTCACCCTCAGCGCCGAAAACCTCTGCGAAATCGTCGCCCTCCACGACGCCACGGGCCACATCGACTACGTCACCTGCGGCTACGGCTCCTACCTCGATTTCGAAGGCATCATCCCGGCGTTTACCGAGGGCGAAAAGCTGACCACCCCCCTCACAACGCAGCTGAAAGCAATTGTTAAACATGCCAAGATCACTTCCGAAGCCGGGATCAGAACCCCCGACAACGCCGAAACCATCATCGCAAGCGGAGAGGCCGACCTCGTCTCCATCGTCCGCGGGCAAATCGCCGACCCCCATCTGGCCCGCAAAACGACCGAAGGTCGGGCTGACGACATCCGTGGCTGCATCTCCTGCAACCAGATGTGCTGGGGCCGCCGCAGCCGTGATTACTGGATTTCCTGCCTGATCAACCCCTCTGTCGGGCGCGAATTCGAATGGGGCGGCGACCGCTTCACGCAGGCCCAAGCTGTAAAGAATGTGTTAATTGTGGGCGCCGGCCCCGCCGGATTGGAAGCCGCCCGCGCCGCCGCCGAACGCGGCCATCGCGTTGAAATTGTTGAGGCTTTGCCGGTCATCGGCGGCCAATTCCGCCTTGCAGGCATGCAACCCCGCCGCGCGCAGATCCTGGATCTGATGAACTGGTACGAAACCCAATTCGCCAAACTGAACGTGAAACTCCGCCTTAACACCTACCTGGACACCGAAGAAATCGCCGCCCACCCCGCCGATACCGTCATCCTCGCCACCGGCTCCCTGCCGGATGAAACCGGCTTCCAACGCTGGCAACCCCACCTCGAATCCCTACCGGGAATAAACCTCGGCAACGTCTGGTCCCCCGAACAAGTCCTCCGCCGCGAGGCCCGCATCGCCGACAGCGTCGTCCTTTATGACGAAGGCTCCAACTGGCGCGGCACCGGCACCGCCTGGGCCCTGGCCGAACAGGGCAAGCACGTGACCATCGTGACCCCCGAACCCTTTGTCGGCCGCGAAATCGCCCGCACCGCCGCCGACGGCGCCGCCCGCCGCCGCATGGCCAAACTCGGCGTCAAATTCCTGACCGAACACTGCCTGACCGCATGGCACGGCAACGGCGTCACTGTCCGCAACCTCTTGACCGGAAACGAGGAAACGATCCCCACCTCCGCCCTAGTGATGTCCACCACCAACCGCGCCTTCGATCCCTTCCCTGAAACCTTCGCGGGCAAAACCACCCACCGCATCGGCGATTGCACCGCCCCCCGCCTGGCCGCCTATGCCTTCCACGAGGGCCGCAAACTCGCCCTAAGCCTCTAGGCTCAGAACGGGCAGGCCGCCTGAAACTCCACCCATTCCTTGGTGCCCGGATGATGCAGACCCAAACGCTCCGCATGCAGCATAAGCCGCGGATAGGCCTTTGAATCCTCGGAATAAATCGGGTCCCCCAAAATGGGATGCCCCAGCGCGAGCATATGCACCCGCAACTGATGGCTCCTCCCGGTCTGGGGATAAAGCCGCACCCGCGTCTCGCCCGCCCCCTGCGCAACTACCTCAAAGTCCGTGACCGCCACCCGGCCGCGCTCATGATCCACCTTCTGCCGCGGCCGAAATTCCCAGTCCGCCGCAATCGGCAAATCGACTCGGCCCCGGTCGGCCTCCATCACGCCCGCAACCCGCGCCACATAGACCTTCTTCGCCCGCCTCTGCTCAAGCTCCTGCCCCAGGAACCCCTGCGCCTGCTTGGTCCGGGCAAAGATCATGACCCCCGAAGTATCGCAGTCCAATCGATGGACCAGCAGACTGTCCCAGAAAACCGCCCGCAGCCGGCTTTCCAGACAGTCCTTTCGCCCCTCCAACTTGCCCGGAACCGACAGCAATCCGGCAGGCTTGTCCGCCACGATCACCAGATCATCTTCAAAAATTACCCGTAACGGCACATCCGGCGGGCGATAGTCGAATTCAAACAATCTCGTGTCCCGCAGCCTTCAACCTTGTGGCCAGATGAGTGATATGGGCCGGCCCAACTTCACAGCACCCCCCCACAATCGTCGCCCCCATCCCGACCCAGACCATTGCGAAATCACCATACTTCTCGGGCGTCAGATCATGGCGATGGGTCAGTTCCTTGACCGTCGGCGCATCTTTCAGGAAGTTGCCGGAAATATGGGTGAACCCGTTGGCATAGGCGCCAAACGGCAAACCCAAAGCCTTCAGCTCTCCCAAGGCCGCAGCCATCGCCTCGGGCACCGAACAATTCGCCAAGACTGCAGCGACAGGATACTTGGCAACGACCGCTACCAGATCCGCCACCGGTTCCCCAGACCGAAGCCTGGTCCCGTCATTGTCATCGACCGAAACAGACAACCAGACCGGTTTGCCCGCGGCCTGCGCGCCTTTTGCCACCGCTTCCGCCATCACAATGGACGCCATCGTTTCGCACAGGATCACATCCACATGTGGGCCCAGGATTGCGGCCACTTCGGCGTATTTCGGTGCGGCAATATCGACAGGATCGGCAAGATCGGGCCGATAAGACGCCTTCAGCGGGCCAATTGACCCGGCAATGCGCGCCCCCTTGCCCCCCGCCGCTTCGTGCGCTTCGGCCAAGGCGCGCAGATGCAGGGCATGGAACAGATGATCCATACCCACACGCTCCAACCGATCATGGTGGATGGCATAGGTGTTGGTCGTGGCAACCGTCGCGCCGGCGGCAAAGTAGTCATCGTGGATGGCCTTCACCATGCCGGGATGATCAATCATCACACGCGTCGCCCACAGCGGCGTTGGTTCATCACCGGAACGGGCCACCAGTTCCTGCCCCATTCCCCCATCCAGCAGTGTAATCTTGGACATCTTCATCTCCCTTTTCGTCACCATCCGTCCCTTGATCTGGAAGTTCAAGAGCCTGACTGCGCCGATCATTTTCATCCGATGAAAACCGGAACGCGGCCGACCTCCAAATCAATTGGGTGTTCAAGATGTCCCGCTATTGGTCCAGATCAGGCTTGGGCGTGATTTGTGTAACCACTCGGCCCCAATCTGCTTCCGCAGGCTCATCCAGCCGATGTTGGCCCTGCTTACTCCCCGGATGGGGACTGCGGCAATCCATCCGTCAACTCATAGTAATCGCCCTTGCTGGAAACATGGATATGCCGAACCAGCCTGCCGGCCGTTGGATTATCGATAACTCCTGCCTCTACCGATTGTTCGCTGGCGCTTCGAAACAACAGCCCCGATCCGCATGTTGGACAAAAGCTGCGCACCCCGCCGTTCGGCCCAACATGATCGCGGGTGCGCCGCGCGTGCCATTCAATCATGCTGGTCGGCGCATCAAAACTTGCCGAGTAGTGCCCCGACGTCTTGCGGCACTGATGACAATGACAGCCCCAAACCTCACCCATCGGTCCCGACAAGGTAAATCGGTTCGCCCCGCACAGACACGATCCGTACAGAACCTCCGCCGTGGTTGGCTGGCCATGATAATAGTCGCCAGCATCATCCTCATACCAATGCTCAGCGATCTGTAGTCCGGTTGGACCATCAATCGCACCGGGCGCAAAACTGATCTGGTCTGACTCCATGGCCTGCCAAAACAAGAACGCGCCACAACCATTGCAGAACCCTCGTTTGGCGCTGTCAGAGGCTGCGTACCAAGCAAGCGTATCTGCCTTTACCAGTGTCAGCGCATCCTGCGATACCGCACTCGCGGCCCAGAAATGACCCGACTGTTTGCGGCACTGGGTGCAATGACAGGCGATTACTGGGCGAGAATGTCCCAAAACGTCAAACACGACCCCGCCACACAGACACGATCCCCTCATCATTCAGCCTCCGCAAAAACCTTGGCCAGCAAAGGCACCAGCCAATCCTCATCCACGCTGGTAAAGGCAGCAGGGGCGTCACTGTCGATATCGAACACCCCCAGCAGCTGCCCCCGGGCGTTCCAAACCGGGACGACCAGCTCCGACCGGGTGGATGCCGCACAGGCGATATGGCCGGGAAAATCCTCAACATCGGGCACATTCTGAACCATGCCCGTCCGGGCGCACGCCCCGCACACACCGCGATCGAACGGTATCACAAGGCAGCCATGTCCACCCTGATAAGGGCCGATCTTCAACAGTTCCGGCCCCACCACCCGGTAAAATCCTGTCCAATCAGCAAAGGGATGCGCGTTATGCACTTCACACGCGACCGTTGCCATCAGCGCCACTGTGTCGGTTTCACGATCTGTCAGTGCAAGGATACTGGCCGTTACAGCTTGATAATCCATCCTTCAGTACCCCAAGGCGCAACCATCCTTGCGCGGGTCAGATGCCCCGATCAGAATGCCGTCCGTCATGAGTATGTTCTGTGCACCGCCCAAGGGTTCTGCCGGGATTGATACGTCATGCCCCATATCCGACAATTCGGCGCGCACCTTCTCCGAATAGCCACGTTCCACGAGCATCCCTTCAGTGCCTGAGAAACAGCGCGGCCCATCAACGGCAGTCTGTCCGTCCATGCCAAAATCGACCATGTTGGTGACAAACCGGGCATGGCCGCAGGGCTGATAGGCACCACCCATGACCCCGAAAGGCATCGTGACCTTGCCACCGCGCCCCAACATGGCCGGTATGATGGTGTGCATCGGGCGTTTGCCACCCGCCATTTCGTTTGGATGCCCCTGTGCCAGTGTGAAACCTGCCCCTCTGTTCTGGAAATTGATCCCGAACTTGGACGATGCCAGCCCCGAGCCAAAACCAAGATAGATCGAGTAGATCAGCGATACGGCCATCCGGTCGCGATCAACGACGGTGATGTAGATCGTTTCGCGGTGCACGGTTTCGGTCAAGGGGGCTGCCGCCTTGATTGCCCGCTTGGGGTCGATCAGGGCAGCCAAGTCTGCCGCGGTTTCGCGCGACAGCATATGCTCCAAACGAGGGGTGCTTTCCGCAATGAAACGGTTGCGCGCATCATAGGCAAGCTTTGACGCCTCAGCTTCGATATGTGCGCGCTGGGTCCCGTAAGGATCCATGCTGCCCAAGTCGAAATGCTTCAATATGTTCAAAAGCAGGATCGCCGTTGCGCCCTGCCCGTTTGGCGGGTGCTCTTGCAGGTCATGGCCTTTGTAGTCACCAACGACCGGCTTTCCATAAGTGCAGCGCGTGGCCGCAAAATCGTCCAAGGTATGCGCCCCGCCAAGTGCTTGCAGGGATTTCACCATGTCCTCGGCCACTTCGCCTTCATAAAACCCGGCCCGGCCTTTGGCAGCGATCCGCCGAAACACTTCGGCCTGACCCGGCGCGCGAAACATTTGCCCCGGCATCGGAACCTTGCCATCCAGCAGCAAGAAGCGACGCGCCTCCCCGGTCAACGCCGAGGAATCATCTGCCCAATCGAATGCAACCCGTGGGGCCACGGGAACCCCCTCCTCAGCGTAGTGGATTGCCGGGGCAAGAACCTGATCCAGTCCCATGACGCCATAATCCGCAGAAAGTGTGCAAAAGGCATCCACCGCCCCGGGGATCGTGATGGGTTCGACTCCGCGCGCAGGAACGGCCGTCAATCCGCGTGCGCGCAGGCCCTCGGCACTTGCGGCGGCAGGGGCGCGCCCCGACCCGTTGAGGGCGATGACCTCCTCAGACCCCGCCGGTTTCACGAGGATGAAGCAATCGCCCCCAATCCCCGTCATCTGAGGCTCGCAAATGCCAAGCAGCACTGCACCCGCAATGGCCGCATCCACAGCATTTCCGCCGGCTTGAAGGATATCGATTGCCGCTTTGGCCGCCAAAGGGTGTGAAGTCGCACACATTCCGTTCGACGCATATGTGGCCGACCGGCCGGGAACCTGGAAATCACGCATGCAACACCCCCTTTTTCGGCGCACCCTATGGGGCTTGGTGCCGAAATCCAAGGCATGGGCTGCGTTTTTGGCACTGCGGCGAAAGGAATGATCGACGTTTACGCTTTCCCGCCGCAAGGAATGGGTTGGCCGACGTAGGCGCACTCGCCACAGCCAAGACAGGCGGATGGAATCGCAGGCGATTCGGAAACCGCAGTACCTCGCCGCACCAAACCCCAGCCTT
>CAMDHB010000097.1 GCA_945897655.1 Pseudorhodobacter antarcticus | reverse complement strand
GTGTAGCTGGACCAGTTCGTCGTGCGGTAGCGGGCGGGCGTCGGCTTGCTCATGGCGCCGGTCTAACCGCATGGATTCGCAATGTGAATCCTCGGAGCTCAGAGTTCTGCAACAACGCCATTCCCGCACGTAACGGTTATTCTTGTCAGTCGGACAACCTAGCCAGCGTCTCGGTCGAATACGGTCACAATCTCAAAATCAAAAAATGCGATCGCAGATCTCAGAAAAGGATTGCTTCACGAGATTGCCTCGCCTAACGTGCTCCCGACTCGGCCGCCAACGGTTGCGTTGCTTGCCCCGCAAAGAAAGCACCGAACTGACAAGGGAACCCTAGATGCGGTTTGCGACTGACACAGGCGGCACCTTCACCGACCTCGTAATCGAGCGGGAAGGGCAGCTTCACCTCTTCAAATCCCCGACTGTTCCGAGCAATCCGGTGGAAGGTGTTCTGGGCGCCTTTTCCGTTGCTGCTGAGGCATTTGGGATGGAAAGGAGCGAACTTCTGGGCCGGGGGACCCAGTTCATTCACGGCACGACGCACGCGATCAACGCTATTGTGACCGGACGTGTCGCCCGTACCGCGCTACTGGTTAGCGACGGGCATCCGGAGATCCTGCTTCTGCGCGAAGGCGGGCGCGAAAAGCCGTTTGATCATACGGTGCGCTACCAGCGCGCTTTCATCCCGCGCTCCCGAACGTTCGAGGTGCCCGGCCGCTTCACAGCGCAAGGCGCTGAACTTAGGCCGCTCGACGAAGCCGCCGTGATCCGGATCGCAGAGCAACTGCGCGAAGACAATATTGAGGCGATCGCGGTCAGCCTGCTTTGGTCAATTCTTGATCCTCGTCACGAATTGCGGGTGGAGGAAATCCTGAACGAACGGCTGCCGGGCGTGCCGGTAACCCTCTCGCACAGGCTGAATCCGTCGCTGCGCGAGTACCGCCGCACGATCTCCACCGCGATCGACGCATCATTGAAGCCTCTGATGGACCGCTCCATCGGGGGGCTGGAGGCCGCGATGCTTGACGCGGGTTTCTCTGGGAAGGTTCTCGTGCTGACCTCTCAGGGAACGATGGTGAACGCCGACGAAATCCGACGCGCGCCGATCCTTGCGCTAAATTCCGGGCCGTCCATGGCGCCCATCGCGGGCAACTACGTGGCGGCAACCGACTCATCGGAAGCCGACACCATCGTTTTCGATACCGGGGGAACCACCTTCGACGTCTCCTTGGTGCGGGCTGGCCATGTTCCGTTCACCCACGAGAGTTGGCTTGGCCGACCCTACCAGAGCGACCTGACCGGCTTTCCCTCGGTTGATGTCAAAAGCGTAGGGGCGGGTGGCGGCAGCATTGCCTGGGTCGATGACGGCGGTGTGCTGCATGTCGGCCCTCAAAGTGCAGGGTCGGTTCCTGGTCCCGTCTGCTATGGCGCAGGTGGGACGGAACCCACGGTTTCCGATGCAGCGCTGGTGCTGGGCTATATCGACCCCGATTACTTCCTTGGTGGCCGGATCCGGCTGGATCTCGCCGCATCCCGGCGGGCAATTGCGGACAAGGTCGCGGGTCCGCTCGGGCTGTCGAGTGAAGCAGCCGCACTGGCGATCCTTGATGTCTGGACGGAAAACATGGTTCAGGCGATTGCGGACATCACCGTGAACCAGGGCATTGACCCGACTACAGCGAGCATCATCGGTGGTGGAGGGGCTGCGGGGTTGAACGCGGTGGCGATCGCCGCGCGCATGGGATGCCCGACCCTCCTGATCCCCGAAGTCGGTGCAGGACTGTCGGCCGCAGGCGAGGCGATCGCGCGCGATATCCTTTCCGGCATGGCGTTCCTGTCGACGCATGGCGAATTCGCGGAGGAAGAGCCAGTGCCTGCGACGACTGATCCCGAGACTGATTGAAGGAGTTGAGGCATGACGCAAATGAAGCTGGCCGTCTTGGGATGCGGATTGATCGGGGTCAGCTGGACCGCGCTTTTCCTTGCCCACGGGCATGATGTCATGGTCTGGGATCCCGATCCGGCCGCGCGCAACTCGCTGGCAGACAAGAGTGCACTGCCGCTCGCGCAGCTTGCCGAACTGGGACAGGGCGATGTGCATCGCCGTGGCCGGCTGACAGTATGCGCTGAGCCAGAGGACGCCGTCCAGGGTGTCGACCTTGTGCAGGAGAACGCGCCCGAGAAGGTGCCGCTCAAGCGCGCGCTTTACGCCCGGGTCGAGGTCGCGGCGCCCGCCGGGGCAATCATCGCCTCCAGCACCTCGTCGCTGGTATGGAGCGATCTGGCCGAAGACATGACCTATCCCGGGCGCTTCGTGACCGCTCATCCTTTCAATCCACCGCATCTGATGCCACTGGTCGAACTCTATGGGCGCGACCCTGTGACCGTGCAGCGCGCAGAGTCCTTCTATCGCGATCTTGGCCGCGAAACCGTTCGTCTTCGGCGGGATGCGGTCGGCCACATCGCCAACCGCCTGGCTTCGGCCCTGTGGCGGGAGGCCGTCAATATCGTGGCCGAAGGCATCGCCGATGTCTCCGAGGTGGATGCCGCCCTGGTTCACGGCCCCGGCCTCCGCTGGTCGGTGGTGGGCGCGCATATGGCCTATCACCTGGGCGGCGGGCCGGGCGGGATGGCACATTACCTCAGCCACCTTGGCCCGAGCCAGGAACGTCGCTGGTCGACGCTGGGCATACCACGCCTGACTCCAGAGGTGTGCGACCTGCTGATTGCGGGGGTTGACATGGAGGCGGCCGGTCGAAGCGTGGCCGAACTCGAAGCAAGCCGCGACGCGGGGCTGATCGCGGCGCTCAAGGCACGGAACGTGGCATGACCCAGATCAAGACGCAACCCGGACCGCGCATCGCCTTGATCCATGCCCTTGAAGAATCCGTCGCTCCCATTCGCGCTTCCTTCCGCGACCATTGGCCAGAGGCGTTTACCTTTGACCTTTTGGACACCTCGCTTGCAATCGATCGCGCCCACGCCGGGGTTCTGGACGGCTCGATGATGCGGCGTTTCACTACACTGGCCGACTACGCTGCGGGGACCGAAGGGCTTGGCGGCCAGACCAGGGGCATCCTTTTCACCTGCTCGGCCTTCGGTCCCGCGATCGACGCGGTGAAGGCGCGGATGCGTATTCCCGTTCTAAGGCCGAATGAATCAGCCTTCGAACAGGCATTGGCGATCGGTAACGAAATCGGGCTGATCGTGTCCTTCCTCCCATCGGAAGCGTCTTTGCGCAGCGAATTGGAGCAGATGGCCCGCGCTGCCAACCGCTCGGTACGAGTGCGCACGGTTCTGGCAGAAGGCGCGCTTGATGCCCTTAAGGCGAACGACGGCGCACGCCACGACGCGCTCGTGGCCGAGGCAGCGCGCAGTCTGGGGGACGTTGAGGTGGTCGTGCTCGGCCAGTTCTCCATGGCGCGGGCGGCCGCGAAGGTGCGCCAACGCGTTTCCGCGCCCGTTCTGACCACCCCCGATTGTGCGGTTCAAGCCCTGCGCGCGTTGATAACAACCTCTCCTGCGGCGTGAGCCGATTTGCCACGCCCAACCTGAAAGACCTGTTCGATGACCCATCCTCAGAACTTCTCTCTTGCGGATATGGACCGCCAGAGCCTGTTTCACCCGGTTAGCTCCATTGCCGATGTGAACCGCAACGGTCCTACGATCTATTCTCATGCCGAGGGTGTGATGGTCCGCAATGCCTCGGGCAAGGACCTGATCGACATGGGGGCGGGTCTCTGGTGCGTCAATGTGGGCTATGGCCGTCAGGAACTGGCCGAAGCTGCCGCCAAATCCATGAGGGAACTCAGCTTCCAGCATCTTTTTGGCGGCGCGTCCTGTGAGGCGACGATTCGGCTGGCCGATCGCCTTCTCGGCCTGTTCCGCGAAAAGGCGGCGGCACCGCACATGGCGCGGGTGTTCTTCGGCACGTCAGGCTCGGACGCGAATGACACAGCTTTCAAGCTGGTGCGCTATTACAACAACCTGCGCGGCCTGCCGAAGAAGAAGAAGGTGATTTCTCGCGTCGGCGCCTATCACGGCTTGACTTACGCGTCAGGCAGCCTGACGGGCATTGCCGCCTATCACAAGGCTTTCGACCTGCCGATCCCGGATGTACTGCACACCTCGTGCCCGCATCATTTTGCCTTTGGTCTGCCAGGAGAAAGCGAACAGGAATTCTCGGATCGCATGATTGCCGACCTTGAGGCGCTGATTGCGCGCGAGGGCGGCGATACGATCGCGGCCTTCATTGCCGAGCCGGTGATGGGCACCGGCGGCGTGTTTCTGCCGCCAGCAAACTACTTCGACCGCGTCCAGCAGGTTCTGGATGCCCATGACATCCTGTTCATCGTTGACGAAGTCATTACCGGCTTTGGCCGTACTGGCCAATGGTTTGGCACTGGCACCTACAACCTGCGGCCGGACATCGTCTCTCTCGCTAAGGGTCTGACCAGCGCTTACTTCCCGATGTCGGCGAACGTAATCTCGGAACGCATCTGGTCCGTCCTGGAAAGCACGTCCGCCGATGTCGGCGCCTTCATGCATGGCTTCACCTATTCCGGCCATCCGGTCGGTAGCGCAGTTGCTCTGGCGAACATCGATTTGATCGAACGTGAAGGTCTAGTCGAAAACACGGCCAATCTTGCATCGCGGCTTGCCTGCGCACTGAACGACCGGCTGGGCGACAACCCCTTCGTTGGCGATATCCGCTCTGTCGGTCTGATGGCGGGGGTCGAATTCGTCGCTGATCGTGCAAAGCGGCAAGCCTTTCCTCAAGGCAGCGCCCCTCATCGTATCGTCGCGCGCCACGCCACCGAGGCCGGGGTTCTTACGCGCGAGCTGCGGTTTTTGCCGGTGAACTCCTTCTCTCCGCCGCTCTCGATCACTGCGGCCGAAATCGACGAAGGTGTGGATCGTTACGCGGCCGCTCTCGCAGCAGCAATGCCGGAACTGGCCGCGCTGCTCTCGCATTCCCCGAAATTGGAGCCTCTGCAATGAAACTGAACCTGATCGCCGGCGAATGGGTTGGCAGTACGCAATCGACCAGCAACATCAACCCCAGCGACCTATCTGACAGGATCGGCGACTACGCCTTGGCCAGTGGGCAGGACGTGACGGATGCAATCAGCGCCGCGCAGTCCGCTTTTCCGGCGTGGGCTCAAAGTTCGCCGGAATTGCGTTCCGACATCCTTGACCGTGCCGGAGCCGAGATTCTGGCGCGGCGGGACGAACTTGGTCACCTTTTGTCGCGGGAAGAGGGCAAGACCTTGGCCGAGGGCATTGGCGAGGTTGCACGGGCCGGGCGGATCTTCCGCTACTTCGCCGGAGAGGCGTTGCGCGTCACCGGTGAGCGGCTGAATTCCGTTCGCGCCGGACTCGAAGTCGAAATTATCCGGGAACCCGAAGGCGTCATCGGCATCATCACCCCCTGGAACTTTCCGATCGCGATCCCTGCATGGAAGATCGCGCCGGCCCTCGCCTATGGGAACACGGTGGTGTTCAAGCCGGCCGATCTCGTTCCAGGCAGTGCTTGGGCTCTGGCCGACATACTGCACCGCGCCGGTGTGCCGGCGGGGGTATTCAACCTGGTCATGGGGCGCGGTTCGGTGGTGGGCAACGCCATCGTCCAGTCCAGTCAGGTACGCGCTATCAGTTTCACGGGGTCGGTTCAGACTGGTCGACAGATCGGCATGGCCTGCATGGAGCGCGGCAAGAAGGTGCAGATGGAGATGGGCGGCAAGAACCCGCTGATCATATGTGCGGACGCCGACCTGGATGCCGCGGTATCGGTTGCCGTCAACGGGTCCTATTTCTCGACTGGTCAGCGTTGCACCGCCTCAAGCCGGATGATCGTCGAAAGGGCAATTCATGATGCGTTCGTCGATCGCATAGTCCAACGCCTGTCCACGCTGCGCATTGGTCACGCGTTGGAGGCCGATACGGACATCGGGCCGGTAGCGAGTGCCGCGCAATTGCAGCAGGATCTAGAATATATCGCGAGTGGCCGCTCTGAAGGCGCTGAGCTTGCCTTCGGGGGCCAGCCGCTCAATCGGCAGACCGAGGGGTATTTCCTACAGCCAGCATTGTTTACCGGGGCAACCAACCAGATGCGCATCAATCGCGAGGAAATCTTCGGTCCCGTCGCATCGATCATCCGGGTCGAAGACTATGAAGAAGCTGTCTCGGTCGCGAATGATACGGAGTTCGGTCTTTCCTCCGGAATCTGTACGACGTCGCTGGCAAAGGCCTCGGATTTCAAACGCCGGTCCGGCGCAGGCATGGTTATGGTGAATACGCCGACTGCGGGTGTCGATTACCATGTACCTTTCGGCGGGCGCAGAAACTCGTCTTACGGGCCGCGCGAACAGGGCGCGCATGCGCGTGAGTTCTACACAGCGTTAAAGACTGTCTACGTCACGGCATGAACTCAAAACGTGAATGTTTCGCCCGGTGCCTGCGGGACGAGATTTCTCGGACCATTGCAAGGGGCGGATCGGAAAAGGAACAACCATGAACAAGGTTTATCCCAGTGCCGCCGCGGCGCTGGAGGGGGTGCTGTTTGACGGGATGACGATTGCGTCGGGTGGCTTTGGTCTGTGCGGCATCCCCGAATTGCTGATCGCGGCGATCCGGGCGGCGGGGACGAAGGGGCTGACCGTCGCCTCGAACAACGCGGGCGTGGACGGATTTGGCCTTGGCGTGCTGCTGGAAAGCCGGCAGGTGAAGAAGATGATCTCCTCCTACGTGGGCGAGAACGCGGAATTCATGCGCCAGTACCTTTCGGGCGAGCTGGAGCTGGAATTCAACCCGCAGGGCACGCTGGCCGAACGGATGCGGGCGGGCGGCGCGGGGATCCCCGGCTTCTACACCCGCACCGGCGTGGGCACCGTGATCGCCGAGGGCAAAGAGCACAAGGACTTCGACGGCCAGACCTACATCCTGGAACGCGGGATCGTGGCGGACCTGTCTATCGTCAAGGCCTGGAAGGCCGACCCCTCGGGCAACCTGGTGTTCCGCAAGACCGCGCGCAACTTCAACCCGCCGGCGGCGACCTGCGGCCGCATCTGCGTGGCCGAGGTCGAGGAAATCGTGCCGCTGGGCAGCCTTGATCCCGACCACATCCACCTGCCCGGCATCTATGTCCACCGCATCGTGCAGGGCGAACATGAAAAGCGCATCGAACAGCGCACCGTCCGCAAGCGGGAGGCTTGATCATGTGGGACCGCAACCAGATGGCGGCGCGGGCCGCTAAGGAGCTGCGCGACGGGATGTATGTGAACCTTGGCATCGGCATCCCGACGCTGGTCGCCAACTACATTCCCGAAGGCGTGAACGTCACGCTGCAATCGGAAAACGGCATGCTGGGCATGGGCCCCTTCCCGTATGAGGGCGAAGAAGACCCTGACCTCATCAATGCGGGCAAGCAAACCATCACCCAACTGCCGCAAACCGCCTATTTCGATTCTGCCCAGTCCTTCGCCATGATCCGCGGCGGCAAGATCGCCATGGCGATCCTTGGCGCCATGGAAGTGTCCGAAAAGGGCGACCTGGCGAACTGGATGATCCCCGGCAAGCTGGTCAAGGGCATGGGGGGCGCGATGGACCTGGTCGCCGGCGTCGGCCGCGTGGTGGTGGTGATGGACCACACCTCCAAGTACGGTGAATCGAAGGTGCTGCGGGACTGCACCCTGCCGCTGACCGGCAAGGCGGTGGTGGACCGCATCATCACCAACCTCGGCGTGCTGGATGTGGGCCACAAGGGCCTGCACATCGTCGAACTGGCCGATGGCGTGACCGAAGCCGACCTGCGCGCCGCGACCGAGGCGACGATCGTTGACTAACCATGTGGTCAGCCGGGAACATGGCGGCTCCAAGGGCCGCTATGTCATCCGCCGCACATTTCTTCGCCAGAAAAGGAATCCCAAATGAGGCTTGCCAATAAAGTCGCTATCGTCACCGGCGGTTCGCAAGGAATTGGAGAGGCAATCGCCAAAAGCTATGCAAGCGAGGGTGCCAAAGTGGCCATCCTGAACCGGAATTCCGAAAAGGCGACCCGGGTGGTGAAAGAGATCGAGGCGGCAGGTGGAACTGCCGCCGGCTTCTCCTGCGACATCGCGAAGCTCTCGTCAATCAACACGGCGGTCGCAGCCGCCCGCGCCTATTTTGGCAACATCGATATTCTGGTGAACAACGCTGGCGCCTATCTGATGACCCCGATCGGCTCAACCGAAGAGGCGGATGTTGACCAGATGCTTGACGTCAACATCAAAGGCGTCTTCTTCCTTACCCAGGCGGTCTTGCCAGATTTCGAGCGCAAGGGGGAAGGTGTGATCATCAACATCGGATCAATCTTCGGTAACACCGGATTTCCGGGGTCGGCGATCTACTGCGCGACCAAGGGAGCGGTCGAACTGATGACCAAGACGCTGTCGCTAGAATTGCGCGATCGCAATATCCGCGTCAATTCCATTGCGCCAGGCTGGATAGAAACACCGCTCAATGAGGTGTACCGCAGCAGCAGTGAAGAATTCATGCGCCGCGCAAAGGAAAGATTTGGCGGGGAAAATCCCTGGATGCAGCCACAAGAGTTGACCGGGAGTGCCTTGTTCCTGGCGACGGATGAGGCGAGATCAATCATGGGTGCAACCATCTTCGTCGATCGGGGATGGGCTGCCTACTAGAAAGCTGACACATTCAGGCACTGCGCGATACGTGCCCGGAACTTCGGAAAGGCCCGTCCCGTCTCAGCTGATCGAGACACGTACCGCCGATGGGATGCGGCAAACATGTAGCACTGCCGATCCAAGACGCGGCAAAGAATGGGGAAGAATTCAAGATGAAATGGGATGAGAGTCCGGTAATCGTCACAGTGGCGCCGGTCGGTGCAGAGGTTACGCGCGACAACCACCCGAGGGTTCCATATACCCCCGAGGAAATCGCAGCTTCATCGCTTGAGGCGATTGCGGTTGGCGCTGCGGTCGTGCACCTGCACGCTCGCGAGCCTGACGGGACACCGAGTGGAGATCCGGCACTGTTCGCGGAAGCGATCCAGCTTATCCGAAAGACCTCGGATGCCATTATCATGGTATCCACCGGCGGCGCAGTCTGGATGACTATAGAAGAACGCACCCGATCGCTAGAGACAAATCCGGATATGTGTTCTCTCGAGACCGGGTCGATGAATTTTGGCGATGACCTCTTCCTGACTTCTCGGCCTGACAGCATAACTTCAGCGAAGATGGCATATGCTAGGGGAATTACGCCGGAAATCGAATTGTTTGACGTTGGCCATGCGGTTGCTGCCGCACGCATGTTGCGTGAAGGGCATTTGCGTGCCCCTCTCAACGTCAATCTCGTTCTGGGTGTGCCGGGGGGAATTGACCCTGAACCGGAAGCGATTTCAGCACTCCTACGCCCGCTCCCAGATAATGTGCGATGGTCGGTGACGGCAATCGGTCGACACCAGCGTCGACTTCTGGCCCTCGCGGTTTTGATGGGGGCAACTGGAGTCCGCGTTGGCTTCGAGGACAACGTCTATCTGCGGAAAGGGCAACGGGCAGGGTCGAATGCGGAACTGGTTTCGGATATTTGCGGCCTGATAAAAGAGGTTGGTCGGAGAATAGCTTCGCCCCAAGAGGCGCGAAACCTTCTTTGCATATCGAAGGAAAACTGAAACGTGCCGACGAGGTGGACGACGCGCTATACAATGTCGGGACTTCGTCCCAGATAATGCGACACACCCGGCTGCTGAGAAGCGAGGCGGCTATTGAAACTCTATGCAAGTCAGTAGGTTACGAGTATCGGGGAATGCAGTGATAATAGCGCCGAAGTGGAGAAGGTTCGACGTCAGGCCCATTCGCTCCGCCAATTTCTGTCTTTTATTCCTCTGAAAGCCTCAATCAAATAAGGGGTCCTACTGAAAACTGCCTTTTCCCTCTGTATTATCAGCCAACTCTGCTACCCATTTGCCGTTTGGGGCCCTCTTGAACGGCGCAGTTCATCCCGCCATCGTCGCGCCCATGACCCTGATCCTGCGCGGCACAATCTGGTATCTCAAGC
>CAMDHB010000096.1 GCA_945897655.1 Pseudorhodobacter antarcticus | reverse complement strand
CGGTGTCGATGAAACCATTGCTTTCCCAAAAAGCCCGGCCACGCGGGTTGGCATCCAGAACACCCAGATACAGATGCGGGGCGGGTCGGGCACGGCGCTCAACCTCGGCCAACAGCACACGGCCAAAGCCCTGACTGCGGGCCTCAGGCGCAAGGATCATCAGGCCCAGATAGGGGTCGCCCGGTTCAGGAAAGCCAAAGGCCAGTTCGGTAACCCCAGCCAGCCTGCCCTCCACAAACAGGCCCAGACGGTGCGAGGCGGCGGGGTCACCGCCGGGGGGCGTGTCGGTGAAGAAGTCCATCGCCTTTTGCCGGTCAGGCGCGCGCCGGTCGGCCAGCAGCCAATAATCTGCGGCCTGCGCGTACAGGGTCTGAACATCGTCCAGATCGGCCACTGGGTCAAGCTTGCGGATCAGCAGGGACAATGGCGACAATCTCCAACTCGGTCGCGCCACTGGGTCGGCGCCATGTCACGATATCGCCCAAACCTGCCCCAATCAAGGCGCGGGCAAGGGGCGAGGTTGGGGCAATGCGGTGCTGCGTCGCGTCTGCCTCATCCTCGCCGGTGATCTCATATCGGATTTCATGTCCCGCCATGTCGCGCACCGTCACACGGTGGCCAAAGGCAACCTCGGCCACCTGATCCGGCAGGGGCACGGGAATGGCAGAACGCAACCGCGCCTCCAGATACCGGATATCGCGCTCTGCCGCCGCCTCGGGCAGTTTGTCCAACCGGTCTGGGCGAGTTTTCAGGGCGGCAAGATCGGCTTGCCGGGCGGTCAGGCGGGCCTGCAAATCGGCCAAACCGCGCGGGGTGACATAGTTCGGATGGGGCGACAGCGGCAGGTCGGGCAGGGGGTCCAGTGCGCCGTCGCCTTCCTTGACAAAGGCCCTGCTCATCGGATCAGCCGTTCCAAGGGGTCATAGAACATCCCGCCCTCCCAGGCCGCCTGCGGCAGGCTGTCGGGCTTGAAGCGGATGCGCCTCATCTCCAGATCGTTGCGGGTGAAGAAACGGCGCTCGGTCACCACACGGGCCGGGTCTTTCCACGCGGCATCAATAACCCCGCCGCTGATGCTGCAATGAAAGAACAGGTCCACCTGATGGAACCCGGTTGCCGGATCGTGAAATTCGTTCACCATCGCAGGCTGGCCCACGGTCACGGTCAGCCCCGTCTCCTCATGCACCTCGCGGCGCAGGTTGTCGTGCAGGGACGCCCCTACCTCAACCCCGCCGCCCGGGGCGCACCACAGGTCCGACCGCCCGCCGGGATAGGCGTTGACCAGCAGCAGCCGATCCTCATGCAGGATCAGCGCGCGTACGGCCAGACGGGGGGAGCGGTGTTTCATGCGCCAAGGCTGGGGCCTTGGCGCAGATTTGTCCAGCCTTCAGGCAGCCGCCATCTGGTTCTGTTCCGTGCGACCGGACCACAGCAGATAAAGCGACCCGCACAGGATCATCACGACCCCCAACCAGATGTTGCCCTCGGGCCAATAGCCAAAGAACAGGCCATAGATCAGAATGTTGCTGATCAGCTTAAGGTCATCAAAGGGCTGCACAAAGGCGGCATCCGCGGCGGCATAAGACCATGTCAGCAGGTATTGCGCCGCCATCAGCAACACGCCCCCCGCCAGCAGCCAGCCCAGAATGGCCATCGTCGGCCATTCAAACCCCGCATGCACCGACAGGCCCAGATTGACGGGCGTCAGCAGCACCAACAGCCACAGGGTGACGGTGGGCGCCGCTTCGGTGCGCGTCAGCACCTTTGTCATCAGGGATGAGGCGGCCCAAAGCACCGCCGCCGCCACCGGATAAACCATCGCCGCCGTCAGACCGGTATCCCACAGGCCCGACACCACCGTGGCGCCCGCCAGACCGATGGCCGCCGCAACCCAGCGCGGCGGCGAAACCGTCTCGCCCAGAAACACCCGTGCCCCCACCAGCACAAAGATGGGTGAGGTCATGATCAGCGCGATCACCTGCCAGATCGGCGTTCCCGCTTGCAGGCTCATCACAAAAGCCTGCACGCCCAAGGCTGACAGAATGACACGGATGACGTGCAGCACCGGGCGCTTGGTTTTCAACCGCCCCAACCCCTCTCGCAGCACGAAGGGCAAGGAAAACGCGGTGGCAATGGCATATTGCCAGAACGTGTCCGACTGCGCCTTGAAGCCCAACTGGGCGGTAATCACAAAGGTGATCGCATTGACACTGGCAAAGCAAATGCCTGCCAGCACCATATAGGCGGCACCTTTAAGGTAAGTCTGATTCATGTGTTGTCCTTTCATACCCACATAAATCAGGGGGATATGCCGCAAAGCCCGCCCCTCGCGGGGCAGGTTCACGCCATTCTCTTTCATCCGGACTATACCGTCGGCCCCGGAGTTACACCGGATCTGCTGACCCCAACCGAAGAAGGGCGCTCGCGGGCTATACCGCCGGTGGGGAATTACACCCCGCCCTGAGAATACCGAACGGCATGTCCGGCCCCACCTGTCTGGGCCGGCCTTTGCCGATGGTCAAGGGCGTCGGCGCACATTGCCCCTTGCGTGGGCGCACAGGGCTGGGCCAGATGCGGCCATGCCTCTGAAGCCCCAGCGCCGCAAAACCCGCCCCGATCTGCAGGAACGCGTTGTCCTGCTGCATGGCCTTGGCCGCCGCGAAACCTCTTTCGCGGCGATGGAGCGGGCGCTGGATGCACGGGGCTATGACGTGGCGAATGCGGGCTACCCCTCCACCGCAGCGGCCATGGCCGATCTTGTGGGGGTGGTGGGCCAGGCCGTGGGCGACGGCAGCGAACCCGTGCATTTCGTGACCCATTCCATGGGCGGCATTCTGGTGCGGTTGTGGCTGGCTGAGCATCGGCCCGCCCAGATGGGCCGCGTCGTGATGCTGGCCCCGCCCAACAAGGGGTCCGAACTGGTGGACCTGTTCGGCCATTTCGCGGCATTTCAATGGCTGATGGGCCCGGCGGGGCAGGAACTGGGCACCGGCGACCGGTCCTTGCCGCTGACCCTGCCCGATGCCGATTACCCGCTGGGGGTGATTGCGGGCAATGTCCAACTTAACCCAATCAGCGGCGCCCTGATCCCCGCCCCCAATGACGGCAAGGTCAGCGTGGAAAGCACCCGGATCACCGGCATGGCCGACCATATTGTGCTGCCTGTCAGCCATACCTTCATGATGATGAATCCCCTGGTCATTGCGCAGACCGTTGAATTTCTGGAAAAGGGCGCCTTTGACCACGCGTTGACCCTGGCGCTTGCCCTCAAGCGGACATTCATCCCCCGCTGACGGATTGCCGGCAATCCGACCTCGCGTGACCCGCACCGCCGCGTCACCCGGACACGCGGCAGTATCGACCCAAACCAACCCACGCGACGCCCTGCATTGGCAGGCTGCCCTAACGCCCCAGCGGTTTCACCCGGTTGACGTGGCCCATCTTCCGGCCCGCCCGCGCCTCGGCCTTGCCGTACAGGTGCAGGGCCGCGTCGCGTTCCCGGGCAATCGCCGGCACGCGCAGCATGTCATCCCCGATCAGGTTTTCCATCACCACATCGCTGTGCCGCGACCCGTCGCCCAAGGGCCAGCCCATCACGGCGCGGATATGCTGTTCGAACTGGTCCACCGCACAGCCATTCTGTGTCCAGTGCCCCGAGTTATGGACCCGCGGCGCGATCTCATTCGCAATCAGGCCCTTGGGCGTCACGAACAACTCCAACCCCAACACACCCACATAGTCCAGCGCGTTCAAAACCTTGGCCGCCATCAGCACGGCATCCGTCCGCTGGTTGGCCGTCAGCTTCGCGGGCAGGGTGGTCGTGTGCAGGATCCCGTCCCTGTGCACATTCTGCCCCGGATCATAGCAGGCCACCGACCCGTCCAGCCCCCGCGCCGCGATCACCGACACCTCATGGCTGAATTCGATGAATCCCTCCAGCACCGCTGGCGCGCCGTTCATCGCCTCCCATGCCGCCCCAGCATCGGCCAGAGAACGCAGCCGCACCTGCCCCTTGCCGTCATAGCCCAACCGCGTTGTCTTCAGGATCGACGGCACCCCCACCACGGCAATGGCCGCCTCCAGATCAGCCAACGAATTCACGGCAGCATAAGGCGCACAAGCAATCCCCAACCCCGTCAGAAACGCCTTCTCCAACAACCGGTCCTGCGAGGTGGCCAGCGCCATCCGCCCGGGTCTGATGGGCCTCAGCGCCTCCAACACATCCAGCGCGGCGGTCGGGATATTCTCGAACTCATAGGTGATCACATCCACCCCGGCGGCAAATGCGCGCAGCGCCGCCTCATCCGAATAGCTGGCCGTCGTCACCGCATGGGCCACATCGGCCGCAGGCGGGTTGGCACCCGGCTCATAGATAAGGCAACGAAACCCCAGACGCGCCGCTGCAACCGCCAGCATCCGCCCCAACTGGCCACCACCCAGAATGCCAATCACCTCAGTCATCAACAGGCTCTTCCGGAATGGACGCCGACAACGCCGCCCGCCAGGCATCCAGCCGCGCGGCCAGGGCCGGATCGTTCAGCGCCAGTATCCCCGCCGCCAACAGCCCCGCATTCGCCGCCCCGCCAATCGCCATCGTCGCCACGGGAAAGCCCTTGGGCATCTGCACAATCGAATACAGGCTGTCCACGCCACCCAAGGCCCGGGTCTGCACCGGTACGCCAATCACAGGAACCCGCGTCTTGCTGGCCATCATGCCCGGCAAATGCGCAGCCCCGCCCGCCCCGGCAATGATCACGCGCAGCCCGCGCTCTACGGCACCTTTGCCATAGTCCCACAGCCGGTCCGGTGTGCGATGGGCAGATACGATCCGGGTTTCATAGGTCACGCCCAATTCATCCAGAATGGCCGCCGCGTCCTTCATCGTCGGCCAGTCAGATTGGCTTCCCATGATGATGCCCACGTCTGCCGCCATGCGCGCCTCCTATCCGGTTCAAAACGCGCAATATACCGGGCTTTGGCGCTGCGCAACGTAGGTCGGGGTTTAACCCCGACTCTTATGCGATGATGTCGGGGATCAATTGATCCTCGATCTTCACGATCTGATCCTTCAGCGCCAGCTTCTGCTTTTTCAACCGCCGCAGTGTCAGAGCATCGCCGCGCGCGCTTTCCTGCAAGGCATGAATGGCATAGTCCAGATCGCGGTGGTCCTGTTTCAGGACACCAAGACGAATGCGCAACATTTCTTCGAAATTCAATTCGCCGGGCGCATTCATGTCGGGTTCTGGGTCCAATCCTGTCTCGCTGGTCAAGATACAGTGATTCGCGGAATTTGGGGGAAGAATCTGGTGGAAAACTTTGGTCTGCCTCAGAAAATTGGCGCGCGTCTTGCCCTTGCGGGGTCCCTCCCCTTATCCCATATTCAGTCTAGCGGCGGGTGCCTGATCGGGCCCGTCCCCCATATGTCGCTTTTGAAAAGGACATGGCGATGACGAAACTGACCTTTGGCTCCCATCCCTTCCTTCTGGGCTTTGAACAGTTGGAACGGCTGGTCGAACGGACCGCGAAAACCGCGTCCGAAGGCTATCCACCGTTCAACATCGAGGCGTCCTCGGAAAACGCTTACCGCATCACCCTCGCCGTGGCAGGTTTCCACGAAGAAGACCTTGCCATCACGGTCGAGGACCGGCAGCTGGTCGTCCGCGGACGGCAGGCCGAGGAGGTGGGCGAACGCATCTACCTGCACCGCGGCATCGCCGCCCGCGCCTTTCAGCGCAGCTTTGTGCTGGCCGACGGGGTCGAGGTGGCAGGCGCCCATCTGGAACACGGGCTCTTGCACATCGACCTGCGCCGGCAAGCGCCTGAAACCGTTGTGCAAACCATCCGCATTGGCCGCAAATAGGAGAGACGTCATGGACGTGAAATACGAAGGACTGCCGCAATCCGAACGCGCCATCGTCTATGTGCGCCCGGTTCTGGTCGCCGACCTGCCCTCTGACCTGCAAGCCCAGGCGGAGGGGTTCGAGACGCTTTACGCCGTCCACCGCCCCAATGGCGAACGTGTCGCCTTGGTCGCCGACCGCAAACTGGCCTTCGCCTTGGCCCGCCAGCACGACATGGCCCCGGTTTCGGTGCACTGAACGAAAACGCCGCCCCGAAGGGCGGCGTTGGTCCGATCGCATGGCGTAGGGTGGGGTTCTACCCCACCACCCCGGTTTAGCCCTTGATCAACCCCAGGCTTTCCAGCTTCAGGATCACCTGATGGGCGCAGTGGTCCACGTCCAACCCTTCGGTCTGCAGCACCAGTTCGGCCTTGGTCGGTGCTTCGTAGGGATCTGAAATCCCGGTGAATTCCTTGATCTTGCCTTCGCGCGCCAGCTTGTACAGGCCCTTGCGGTCGCGCTTTTCGCACTCTTCCACACTCGTCGCCACATGGACCTCGATGAAGGCACCATAGCTTTCGATCATCTCGCGCACGGCGCGGCGGGTCGCAGTATAGGGTGCAATCGGCGCACAAATGGCGATGCCGCCGTTCTTTGTGATTTCCGACGCGACATAGCCGATCCGCTTGATGTTGATGTCGCGGTGCTCCTTGCTGAACCCCAACTCGCTGGACAGATGCTTGCGCACCACATCGCCGTCCAGCAGGGTGACCGGACGCCCGCCCATCTCCATCAGCTTGACCATCAGCGCGTTCGCAATGGTCGATTTGCCCGAACCGGACAGACCGGTGAAGAACACGGTAAAGCCCTGCTTGTCCCGTGCGGGGCTGGTCTTGCGCAACTGTGTCACCACCTCGGGGAACGAGAACCAGGCCGGGATGTCCAAGCCCTCGCGCAGACGGCGGCGCAGTTCGGTGCCGGAAATGTCCAGCACAGTGCAGCCTTCCGGAACCTCGTTCGCGGGGTAATACTGGTCCCGCTCCTGCACATAAACCATGTGCTTGAAATCGACCATCTTGACGCCGATCTCGGCCTCATGCTCTTGAAACAGGGTCTGGGCGTCATAGGGGCCGTAGAAATCCTTGCCCTGGCTGTTCTTGCCGGGGCCCGCATGATCACGGCCCACGATGAAATGGGTGACACCGTGGTTCTTGCGGATCAGGCCATGCCAGACAGCCTCACGCGGGCCAGCCATGCGCATCGCCAGGTTCAGCAGCGACATGGTGGTGGTCGATTGCGGATACTTGTCGATCACCGCCTCATAGCAGCGCACGCGGGTGAAATGGTCCACATCGCCCGGCTTGGTCATGCCGACGATCGGGTGGATCAGCAGGTTGGCCTGCGCTTCCTTGGCGGCGCGGAACGTCAGTTCCTGATGCGCGCGGTGCAAGGGGTTGCGGGTCTGAAAGGCCACGACCTTGTCCCAGCCCACCTTGCGGAAATAGGCGCGCAACTCGTTCGGCGTGTCGCGGCGCGCTTTGAAATCATAGTGGATCGGCGCCTGAAGCCCCTCAACCGGGCCACCCAGATAAACCGGGCCAGCCACGTTGTGCAGATAATGGATCGCGGGGTGCGCCAGATCGTCAGCGCCATAGCCAAATACCTTTTCCGCCTCGACCTTCTTGTTGGGCGTCCAGCGGTCCGTGACCGTCATCACGGCCAGAATAACCCCCTCGGCATCGCGCAGTGCGATCTTGCCGCCCAGCGCCACGCCATCCGCAAACTTTTCCGACACATCCAGCGTGATCGGAATAGGCCACAGCGTGCCATCCGCCGTACGCATGTTTTCCACGACACCGTTGTAATCGGCTTCGGAATGGAAGCCCTTCAACGGATGAAACCCGCCGTTCATCAGCATTTCCAGATCGCAGGCCTGACGCGGGGTCAGATCCCACGACGGCATCGCACCTGCTTCAATCTTCAACTTGGCGGCAGCTTCGGCGGAAACAAATAGCTCGGGAATTGGGGCAAGGTTCGAATTCAACATCGGATGCTCTCTACTTGGGGCAAGTGCAGGCGGCCGGTCACCACCGCTCGCGCGCCTTTAGACCGTACTGCGACCAAATATCAACCCAAGCCAGTCAAAATGAGCGAAAAAAGGTCGAAAATGTCGCAAGAACAGTTGTTATGGGACTGCGTTCCATGCTTGGGCTGCAAAAACGAATGCCCGTTCGGTTGGTCGGTCAATGCCCGGCCAGCCACCGTTCCGCATCCAGCGCCGCCATGCAGCCCATGCCCGCACTCGTAACAGCCTGACGGTAAACATGATCCGTCAGATCACCCGCCGCAAAAACTCCCGGAATTGCCGTGCGCGTGCTGCCGGGTTCAACTTGCACATAGCCGCCATGGTGCAGGGGCAACTGATCCTTGACCAGTTCGGACGCGGGCGCATGGCCAATGGCGACAAAGAACCCTTCGCAGGGCACGATATGCTCAGCCCCCGTAATCACATTGCGCGCGCGCACGCCCGTCACGCCCAGGGGCGCCTCGGTGCCCACCACTTCAGTCACCTCGTGGTTCCACAGCATCCTGATCTTTGGATGCTTGAACAGCCGGTCCTGCATGATCTTTTCGGCGCGCAACGTGTCGCGGCGGTGGATCAGCGTGACCGTGCTGGCGAAATTGGTCAGGAACAGCGCTTCTTCGACGGCAGTGTTGCCGCCCCCAATCACCACAATCTCGCGGCCGCGATAGAAAAACCCATCACAGGTGGCACAGGCCGACACGCCAAACCCCTTGAACTTTTCCTCGCTCGGTATCCCCAACCATTTAGCCTGCGCGCCCGTGGCCAGAATGACGGCATCAGCAGTAAAGACCGTGCCACTGTCGGATTGGGCCACAAAGGGACGCGTGGACAGATCAAGATCGGTGATGATGTCCGTGATCACCTCAGCCCCCATCGCCGATGCATGGGCCTCCATCCGTACCATCAGGTCGGGGCCCTGAACATGGGTGTCACCGGGCCAGTTCTCGACCTCGGTCGTGATGGTCAACTGGCCGCCGGGCTGCATGCCTTGTACCAGGATGGGGTTCAGCATGGCTCGGGATGCATAGACGGCGGCGGTATATCCGGCAGGACCCGACCCGATGATCAGAACCCGTGTGTGTCGTGTCTCGCCCATGTCGGCCCCCTTCAGCTGTGCATTGGATATATGACGTGCGGCAAAGGGCAGCAAGGCTGCGGATGCAAAGGCGCTATGCGAAGATTTCTTGCGCAGTTGTGAAACATTATTGCGCGAACGGGGGCTAAGGCTTAAGCAATTGCCAAAGGGAGCACTGCCTTGGCCGCAAAACTTGATCTGATCGACCGCAAGATCCTGGCCGAGTTGCAGGCCGATGGCCGCATGACCAACGTCGAACTGGCCTCTCGTGTCGGGATTTCAGCGCCACCCTGCCTGCGCCGGGTGCGCGCGTTGGAGGAGGCGGGCCTGATCCGCGGCTATCATGCCGATATCAACGCCCGCGATCTGGGGTTCGAGGTGCAGGTCTTTGCCATGGTGCGCCTGAACTCTCAGGCCGAGGCCGATCTTGCCGCGTTCGAAGCGCGCTGCCGCGCCTGGCCCTTGGTCCGTGAATGCCACATGCTGAATGGCGAGATCGACTTCATCCTGAAATGCGTGGCCCCCGACCTGTCCAGCTTTCAAAGCTTTCTGACCGAACACCTGCTCAAGGCCGAGACGGTGGCCAATGTGAAAACCTCCCTCGTCATCCGCTGTGCCAAAGACGCCCCCGGCCTGCCGTTCGAGGTGCTCGAATCCCGCCAGCCGCGCCCCGCCCAAGGCGGTTGATCCAGCGGAGCGGCGTTCCGCCGCGTTTGTTTTTTCTCGCCTCTGGCCTTCGGCCAACCGGCTCGGGTGAGGCGCGCCGCGCGGGGATATTGGGGCCAGAATGAAAGGCGGTATACCTTCATTCTGGTCAAAATACTCCACCGAGGGGTCCGGGGGGGTGTGAAACTCCCCCGGTCCGGTGTCAGCGACCGACGCGAATTTCGATCAGCCTTGGCCCGTCGTTGGCCTGCGTCAGCGCCCAATGCAGCACCTCGGGGTCTTGCGGAACAGAGGTGAACGGTAGATCGCAGGCGGCGGCAAAGGGCTCCAGGCGCAGGGGGCTGGGGTGGCAGCCGATCACCTCGGTATTGGCACCGCGCATCGCATCGGCAATCTCGCCAAAGGCCGCGTTGTTCCAGACGACAAAGGTGATGGGCAGACG
>CAMDHB010000095.1 GCA_945897655.1 Pseudorhodobacter antarcticus | reverse complement strand
CATTTGCCAGCGGTAATTGCCACGGGACAGGGCCACGGGGGTGCCGGTGCCGGGCAGGGTTTGGGTCAGGGCGGTGGCAAGGTCGTCGGTGCGGGCGACCCAGTTGGTCAGGCGGGGCGGGCCTGAGAAGTGATCAAGGTCGAACCAGCGGGGCCAGGCGGGTTTGGGGGCGTCGGGGTCGATGGCGATGACTTCGAGGTAGATGTCGCCCAAGGCCAGCAGGCGGTTGTGGGTGGCCATCAGGGGGTGGTGGCCGATGGGGCCGAGGGTGACGCCAAGGGTGGATTCGACATGGGCAGTGCCGGCGGCGAGGGTTTCGGCGCTGATGGCGATGTGGTCGAAGGTGAGCATCAGGCGGGGTCCACGATGCGGGTTTCGGCGCGCATGGCAAGGGCGAGGGAGGCGAAACGGGCGCGGGCAACCTCGCCAAACAGGTCACGACCGTCGCGGGTGAGGGTCAGTTCGAGGAGGCGGCGTTTGGGGGTCCATTTCAGGGAACCCGCCTTGGAGGGGTCGCCCACGGCGAACATCGCGCCAAAGCGCATGGCTTTGCCAAGGATTTCAGCGTCTTGCATCTGGTCATCGGTAAGCAGGCGAAACAGGGGTTCAAGGCGCGATCCAGCGCGGTTGTTCTTGTAGCGGTGCAGAAGGGCGAGGCCCAGGAACACGCGGCCGGGGTGGTCAAGACCGCCCAGGTTGGCGCGGGTGGCGTTATCAAAGCAGGCTTCGGCGCGGTAATCGGGGTGGGCGCGCCAGGTGGTGTCATGCAGAAGGCAGGCGGCCTTGATCAGGCGCAGGCGTTCGCGGGTCACATCTGGGAACAGGGGTTCGAGAAATTCGTACAGCATCTTGCCGGTGCCGGGGATGCGGGAGGAGATTTGTTCCGAGATGCGGGCAGCCTCGATCAGCGGGTCGCGCTGGCGCAGGCGGTCGGGCATGACTTCGTAAAGCAGGCCCTCGCGGATGCCATAGGCGGAGACGTCGATTTCGGAGGGTTTGAGGATGTGGATGAGTTCACGGAGGACCTCGCAAGCCAGCGGGACAAGGTCCATCCGGTCGGTCGAGGTGCCGATGCGGGCGCGCAGGACGGCGGGGTCGGAGCCGAGGATCCATTGGATGGTATCGAGGAGTGGCCCGGGCATCATGCGGTATTCGTGCAGGACCGTGAGGGGGTAGTTGCGGCGTTCCATGTCAAGGCGGGCGATGACGCGCCAGGAACCGCCGACAAGGTAGATGCGTTCGCCTTCGGAGCGAATCTCGGACTGCAGGGTTTTCAGGGTCTTGATGATGTGCTTTTGCCGTTCTGCCACCCCGCCTTGGATTTGTTGCAGGCGGAAGGGGCCGAGGGGGGAGGTGGCGCGGCGGGTGACGCGGCCGTCGCCGATGCGGGCGAGTTCCATCGAGTTGCCGCCGATGTCGCAGACGATGCCCTTGGCCTCGGGCCAGCCCAGAAGAACGCCTTGGGCGGAAAGGCGGGCCTCTTCCTCGCCATCGACGACCCAGAGCTTGAGGCCGGTCTGGGCCAGAACCTCGGCTTGAAACTCGGGGCCGTCAGTGGCCTCACGCGTGGCGGCGGTGGCGACGACGGTCAGGTTGTGGATGTCCATGCCCTTGGCCAGCAGGGCAAAGCGTTTCAGGGCGGTCAGGGCGCGGGCGCGGCCTTCGGGGTTGAGGCGGCCGGTTTCGGCAAGGCCCTTGCCCAGACCGCACATGATTTTTTCGTTGTAGAAATAGGCGGGGGAGCGGGCGGCGCCGTCAAACACCACCATGCGGACCGAGTTGGAGCCAACATCGACGACGCCAACCCGGCTGAGCGCGCGGGCGGAGGGGTCATCGAACAGCGGGCGGCCAAAGGGGCCCCAATCTTCGGTGCCGGGTCTGGAAAGGGCAGTGTCGGTGGTCATCTGGGCTGTCCCGATTGGGTTTGGGTGCCTTGTGAATGGCGGATGCGGGGGCGCGGGTCAATGTGCTGTGTTAGGATGCAGGCAGCCGGGGGTTTCACACCCCCGGGCCCCCGTGGGATATTTTTGCCAGAATGAAAGGGGTTTTCAGGGGCTTAGGTGGCGTCGCCAGCCAAGCGGGGGGCATCTTTGGCGCCTGCGGTGCCGCGACCGGAAAGCGAGGGGTTTTCCATGAAGAAGCGGTGGCAGTTGAAGAGGGAGACGTCCTTGGGCAGGTCGCGGGTGTAGCTGCCATCGGGGTTCAGGACCCAGCTTTGGGATTCGTCAGCCAGGTTGGCGGCCATGATCTGGCCCATGATCTGGGCGCGGACGGTGGGGTTGTGAATTTCGACCAAGGTTTCGACGCGGCGGGACAGGTTGCGGTCCATCCAGTCGGCGGAGGAGAGGAACACATGGGCCTGTTTGGAGGGCAGGCCGTGGCCTGCGCCAAAGCACATGATGCGGGAATGTTCGAGGAAGCGGCCCACGACGGATTTGACGCGGATGTTTTCGGAGAGGCCCTTGATGCCGGGGCGCAGGCCGCAGATGCCGCGGATGATGAGGCTGATTTTGACGCCCGCCTGAGAGGCCGCGTAGAGCGCGTCGATCACGTCGGGTTCAAAGAGGGAGTTGAGCTTGATCCAGATCTCGGCCGGGCGACCGGCGCGGGCGTGGTCAGCCTCGGCCGCGATGAGGTGGAGGAGTTTCGGTTTGAGGGTGATGGGGGCGATGGCGAGGTTTTCAAGGCCGGTGGGTTGCACGTAACCCGAGAGGTAGTTGAAGACCTTGGTGGCATCGCGGCCCAAGGCGGCGTCGCAGGTGAAAAAGCTGAGGTCGGTGTAGATGCGGGCGGTGATCGGGTGGTAGTTGCCGGTGCCGTAATGGGTGTAGGTGACCAGATTTTCGCCCTCACGCCGGACGACAGTAGAGATTTTCGCATGGGTTTTCAGGTGCATGAAGCCGTAGACGACCTGCGCGCCGGCCCGTTCCAGACGGCGGGATTGCAGGATGTTGGCGGCCTCGTCAAAGCGGGCTTTAAGCTCGACCAGGGCGGTGACGGACTTGCCATTCTCAGCCGCCTCGCAGAGCGCGGAGACGATAGGGGAGTTGGCAGAGGTGCGGTAGAGGGTTTGTTTGATGGCCAGAACGTTCGGGTCACGCGCGGCCTGTTCCAGGAAGCGGATAACGGTGTCGAACGTCTCATAGGGGTGGTGCAGCAGCATGTCCTTTTGCCGGATCGCGGCGAACAGGTCGCCGTCATGATCCAGCACGCGTTCGGGCACGCGGGGGGTGAAGTTGGGCCAGAGGAGATCGGGACGGGAGGAGAGGACGAGTTGCTTGAGGTCGGCTATGCCCAGAAGGCCGCGCACCTCAACCACCTCATCAGGGGTCACGTCCAATTCCTGCATGATCAGGGCGCGCAGGTCATCGGGGGCGCCGGCGGAGATTTTCAGGCGGATGACATCGCCACGGCGGCGGCGTTTCAGGGCGGATTCGAACTCGCGGACCAGATCTTCGGCCTCTTCCTCGACGTCAAGGTCGCTGTCGCGCAGGACGCGGAAGATGCAGTGGCCACGATCGGTGTAGCCGGGGAAGAGCATGTCGAGGTGGAGGAGGAGAAGCTCCTCGAGCGGAAGGAAGCGGCTTTCGCCGGGTTTGCCGGGCAAGGGGACGAAGCGGTTGATTTGCTGGGGGATGGGCAGCAGGGCCTTCAAGGTGCGGCGGTCGGACACGCGTTCCAACTCCAACGCCAGGGTGAATCCGGTGTTGGCGATGAAGGGGAAGGGGTGGGCCGGGTCGATGGCGAGGGGCGAGAGGACGGGAAAAACCTTTTCCAGAAAGTTTTCCTCAAGGAATTTCAGATCGCGGGTGGTCAGTTTGGAGCGGGTGAGGAGCGTGATATGCTCGGCCTCCATCTCTTTCTTAAGTTTGTTGTAGACCGATTGCTGGGTCTGCATCAGGCGCCGCGCCTCGGCGTGGATCAGGGTCAGTTGTTCGGCGGGCAGAAGGCCGTCATCGGAGGCGGGTTGGTTGCCGTTTCGAACCTGGGCGCGCAGTCCTGCGACGCGGACCGTGTAGAATTCATCCAGGTTGGTGGCGGAAATGGAAAGGAAGCGCAGGCGTTCCAAGAGGGGAACGATGGGGTTTGACGCCTCCTCCAGCACGCGCCAGTTGAAGGCGAGCCACGACAGTTCGCGGTTGAAGAGCCGGCGGGGGCCGGTGAAATCGGCCGCGGGGAGTTCGGTTGCGGGGGCGAAGGGCGCCTTGAGAAAATCAGCTTTTGTCATGATTGGGCTTATGCCGGGGGATTGTGACGGTTTGGTGAACTGTTTCATTCTCGGTTTCTTTCGGAGGGCCCCATGTCCAGCACTTCGGCGGCGAGGGCGCGGCTGATGGGGCGGGCGGCGGCGAGGGCGCGGGCATCCAGCGCGGCGACAAGGGTGCGGGCGGCAGCGCAGGAGCGTTCCATGCGGGTGACGAGGTACGGGATCAGGTTGGGGGGAACGATGATCTGGCGGTCGGCGAAGAGTTTGACCAGCACGGCGGACAGAAGGGCGTCATCGGGCGGGTCAATGCGCAGGGTCGGCATGGCTTGCAGGCGGCTGATGAGGTCGGGCAGCGTCAGACCCCAGTCGCGGGGCGGGGTGGTTGCGGTCAGCATCAGGCGGCCTGCGGGGGCAAGCAGGTTCAGAAGGTGAAAGAGTGCGGGTTCATCGGTGCAGCCATCGGCATTGTCGATGACGATGCTCGCGGTTGGCGGAAGGCTGGGCAGGCGGGTGGAGATGGTCTCTGCGGTCAGGGGTTCGGCGGCATGGGCGGCGGCGAAGATATGGGCAAGGTGGGTTTTGCCGGACCCGTGGGGGCCGATGAGAAGCAGGCGCCGGGTTTGCGGGGCTTCGACGGTGGTCAGGGCGGCAGCATTGCTGGGTGAGGGAAAAAAATCCTCGCGTCGGAAGGCCGCAGCCACGGGAAGGGCGAAGGCCAGTTGCGAGGTCACTCCAGATCTCCATCATCGCCGCGAGGGGTGCCTTGGTAGAGGGGGCTGACGCGGTACTGGTTGAGGGCAAAGCGCATCAGGACGCCAAGAGCGGCGGCGAGGGGGACGGCGATGAGGAGGCCCGCAAAGCCGAAGATCGTGCCGAAGATCGACAGCGCCAGCATCAGCCAGACCGGGTGGAGGCCCACGGATTTGCCAACAAGACGGGGGGTGATCACATTGCCTTCCAGAAACTGGCCAAGGCCAAAGATGGCGGCGACAATGCCGATTTGCAGCCAGTCGCCCCAGAACTGGTAAAGGGCCAGGCCGATGGCAAGTGCTCCGCCGATCAGGGCGCCGACATAGGGGATGATGGTGATGGCACCGGCGATGGCGCCGACGATCAGGCCGAATTGCAGGCCTGCGAGCATCAGGCCCACGGCGTAAAACACCCCCATCGTCAGGCAGACCGAGATCTGGCCGCGCACGAAGCCGGCCAGAACGGCGTCGATTTCGCGGGCAAGCTGGCGGATCACCGGGGCATGGTCGCGCGGCAGGTGTTCGTCAATGCGGGCGATCATGTGGTCCCAGTCCATCAGCAGGTAGAAGGCGACGACGGGGACGACGACCAGAAAGACCAGCCAGCCGACGACGGACAGGACCGAGTTGATCAGGCCCTGCGCCAAGGCGCCGCCCTTGGACTGGATGGCGCTGGCGATTTGCGACAGGGATTGGCGCACGACGGTCATCGTGTCGCTCATCTCAGGCAGGGCGGCGCGCAGGAACGCTTCGAACCGGGCGGCGATGGCGGGGGTGGCGTTGACGAGGGCGGTGAGTTGCTGGACCAGAACCGGGATGACGGCGAGCACCAGAAGAATGACAATCATCAATGCGAGGAAAGAGATGACAGAGGTTGCCATGACGCGGCTGAGGCCAATGCGTTCCAAGCGGTCGGCGACGGGATCCATGAAATAGGCGACGGCCCCGCCCACCAGAAAGGGCAGCATGACCGAGCCCAGATACCACAGGGCCACAAAGAAGACCAAAAGGGCCACGCCCCAGTATTTCGCTTGGTCACGCATGGGCAGGGACATGGGGGCGCTCCGCTTTTGTCTGGGTCCATATTGCCTTTGAGGGCGCAGGGCGCAAGGGGAGGAGGCCTATACCCCTAGTCAGCATCGACGGGCGGCGGCCTTTGGTAGGGCGCGGGTGGCGGGAAAGCTGCCTCAGCCCAGGAAAATGGCAATGTCCGGGCGCGGGGTGGACCCGGCCCGGACATTCAACGGGAACACTTGGCTGGTCAGGCGGCGGCGACAGCGCGCAGACGGGATTGGGCGGCCTCCGCCGGTTTGGACCCGGTGGATTTGGTGCTGAAATGCGAGACGAGTTTGTCCATGCTGAACGCCTCTTGTTGCAAGGATTGGGTCGCGGTCATGGATTGTTCGACCATCGCGGCGTTGCGCTGGGCGACCTGATCCAGTTGGGTGACGCCAATGTTCACCTCGGCGAGGGCGATGGATTGCTGTGACGCACCCGTGGCGATGCCCGAGACGAGGGTTGAGATGTGCGAGACGCGGTCGACCAGCGAGGTCAGAGCTTTGCCTGCCGACCCCACAGCCTCGACCCCGCGGCCGACGAGTTGGGTGGAGGAGGAGATCAACTCTTTGATTTCCTTGGAGGCGTCGGAGGAGCGTTGGGCCAGGGCGCGCACTTCAGAGGCGACGACGGCAAAGCCACGGCCCGAATCGCCGGCCCGTGCCGCCTCGACCCCGGCGTTCAGGGCCAGAAGGTTGGTCTGGAAGGCGATGTCGTCGATGACGCCGATGATGCGGGAAATCTGTTCGGAGGACCGTTCGATGCCATTCATCGCATCGACGGCGCGCAGGACGACCTTGCCATTATCCTCGGCCTCTTGCCTTGCGTGCTGGACAATCGTTTCCACCTCTTTGGCACCCGTTGCGGCGGCTTTGACGCTGGAGGTGAGTTCATCCAGGGCGGCAGCGGTTTCCTCCAGCGTGGCGGCCTGATTCTCGGTGCGTTGGGCCAGATCGGTTGAGGCTTGGGTGATGTCATCGGCCCGCGCCCGGATGGAGCGGGAGGCCTGCACGACCTGGGTCATGGTCTGGTTCAGCCGTTCGACGGTGCGGTTGTAGTTGTTGCGCAGGGCCTCATACTCGGCCGAGAAGGGTTCGTTGATGGGATGGGTCAGATTGCCGTTGGACAGGTTTTCAAGGCCCACACTGAGGGCGGCAACAATGACGGCCTGATCTTCCTGGGTGCGTTTGATGGCGGCTTCCATCATGATCGCCTCGCGCAAGCGTTCGCGCAACACCTCCAGATAGTTCGCAATTTCGCTGACTTCGTCTTTCAGGTCGGACACCCGGTCGAAAGAGGAATGGCGGCCGCCCAGATTGCCAACCGCCACCTCCTTGATGGCGTTCTTTACGCGGTGCAGCGGTTTGGTGATGCTGCGCGCAATCAGGAGGTTGGACACCAGCAGGATCAGTGCGGCGGTGGCGGCGGACCCCAGGATGACCTGCATCAGGTCATGGTTGCGGTCATAGGCGAGTTGGCCAGCGTCATTGCCCTGTGCCGCGATCAGATCGCCCAAGGTGCCCATCTCCTCCTCCAGCTTGCTGAAGCTGTCCATGAAGGCGCGAAACATCGTTGCCCCGGCCTCCTTGTCCGCGAGGGCGGTGGCTGAGACGTCGCGGGCAGAAGTGAAATAGGTCTGGATCAAGGGCCTGACGTTATCGATGGCGACGCGGAGGTCAGAGGGCAGGTCCAGCGCGTCCAGATTGGCAAAGGACGTCTCAAACTCGGCGATATGGGCCGCGACGTCGTTCTTGATCTCCTCCTTCACGCTTTGGCCGCCTTCGGGCCCGGTTTGCAGGGCGTAAAGGACATCGGCGCGCAGGGCATCATGCATCATGTCGGCCTGCTTTTGGTTCATCACGGCATTGGTGGCGGTGATGGAGGCATCTAGACCCGCGTTGCTGCCCTGCAGCCCATAGTAACCAGCATAGCAGGTGACCGCGATGCCGATCAGTGCCAAGAAGCCTGCGGTGTGCAGCCGGGCCGGAATGGAAAAGTTCTTTATCAGGCCAAAGCGTCTTTTGATCATGGGAGGTGTCCTTCCATCCAGATGCAGATCTGGCGACAAACTGGGCCGAAAAGCTTGCGAACCTCTTAAGCGCCGCCGGTTTTTTCGGCAAAGCCGCCACGTCGCTTGCCTGCCCCCCATTCTGCCGCTAGGAACGCCAAAGCCATGCCGAAGAGGACCTGCCATGCGTTTGACCCGCTATTTCCTGCCCGTTCTGAAAGAGAACCCTGCCGATGCGCAGATCGTGTCGCACCGCTTCATGTTGCGGGCGGGGATGATCAAGCAGCAGGCGGCGGGGATATACTCGTGGTTGCCGCTGGGCCTGCGGGTGCTGCGGCGGATTGAGGCGATTGTGAACGAGGAGCAGGAGCGGGCGGGGCATATCCCCCTGCTGATGCCGACGCTGCAACCGGCGGATCTGTGGCGCGAGTCTGGCCGCTATGGCGATTATGGCGAAGAGATGCTGCGGATCAAGGACCGGCAGGGGCGTGATTTGCTGTACGGGCCCACGAACGAGGAGATGATCACGGATATTTTCCGTGCCCATGTCACGAGTTACAAGGATTTGCCGCTGACGCTGTACCACATCCAGTGGAAGTTCCGCGATGAGATGCGGCCCCGGTTCGGCGTGATGCGCGGGCGCGAGTTCCTGATGAAGGACGGCTATAACTTCGACATCGACCGCGCGGCGGCGCTGCATGCCTATAACCGGCACATGGTCAGCTATCTGCGCAGCTATGAGCGGATGGGGCTGACGGCCATTCCGATGCGGGCGGCGTCTGGCCCGATTGGCGGCGACAACACGCATGAGTTTCTGGTGCTGGCCGCGACGGGTGAGAGCGAGGTCTTCTTTGACAGCGCCGTGACCGAGTTGAAGCTGGGCGCGCGGGATGTCGATTATGACGACCGGACCCAGGTGGCGAAAATCTGCGAAGAATTCACCACACTTTATGCCCGTACGGATGAGACGCATGACGCGGCGCTGTTTGACGCGATTCCTGAGGAGCGGCGCAAGGTGGCGCGGGGGATCGAGGTGGGGCAGATCTTCTACTTCGGGACCAAGTATTCCGACAGCATGGGGGCAACGGTTGTGACGCCGGATGGGTCGAAGGCGCCGGTCGAGATGGGGTCGCATGGCATTGGCGTGTCGCGTCTGCTGGGGGCGATCATCGAGGCGTCGCACGATGACAAAGGCATCATCTGGCCGGAAGGGGTGACGCCCTTCCCGGTGGGGATTGTGAACTTGAAGCAGGGCGATGCGGGCACCGATGCGGCTTGTGAGGGGCTGTACAAGGCGCTGGCCGCGAAGGGGCTGGAGGCGCTGTATGACGACCGCGACGAACGCGCCGGGGCCAAGTTTGCGACGATGGACCTGATCGGGTTGCCGTGGCGGATCACGGTCGGGCCGCGTGGGTTGGCGAATGGGGTGGTCGAGGTCACTTCGCGCCGCACGGGCGTGTCTGAGGAGATGACGGCCGAGGCGGCGGTGGCCAAGATCGTGGCGATTTACGAGGGTGTCTGAGGCTTTGGCGTGCTGAAGCGCGCCTTTCCACGGGCGGGATCAGGATGGGCAGAGTGCCCATCCTACAAGAGCGCGATGATTTGCCCCTTGTAGGATGGGCAGTTCCCGCGCTTTGGCCTTTGGCCAACGGGCGGGGTTTGCCCATCTTGGTCAGCCTCGGTCAAAGGTGATGACAGTGTTGCCGCGTTTGCGGCCCGTGTCGGTCAGGGCGTGGGCCGCTGCGATGTCGGCAAAGGGAAAGGTTGCGCCGATATGAGGGCCCATGGGGCCGGTGGCGGCGAGGGTGGCGAGCAGGGCAAGGTCGGCTGGGGCCTCATTTCCGACGCCGGCGATGACCTTGACGCCGGTGCGGCGGGAATGCCAGGCGGCGGTCAGTTGATAGCCGAGGGATGCGATAATCAGGCACAGGCGGCCGCCTGGGACAAGGGCGGGGTGGCTGTTTTCGGCGGTGGCATTGCCCACACAATCGACAATGATGTCATAGCGTTGGCCGAGGGTGCGGTAGTCTTGGCTGCGGTAGTCGATGACCTCGGCTGCGCCTAAGGAGCGGACAAGGTCAGCATTGGTGGCCGAGCAGACGCCAGTCACGCGGGCGCCGAAATGGTGGGCGAGTTGCACCGAGGCG
>CAMDHB010000094.1 GCA_945897655.1 Pseudorhodobacter antarcticus | reverse complement strand
CCTGGATGCGGTCCAGCACGACCGACATGGCCTGAAACTTCTCGCCCTCCACGGTGATGCCCTTGCGCAGGGGTTCCAGATCGGGGTCCGTCGGGTTGCCGTTCACCCGCACCCGGTATTTGCGCAGCCACCCGGTTGATGGCAGTTCCAGCCGCCGTTTCAACTCGCCATCATTGGTCAACAGCAGCAAGCCCTCGGAGTTCAGGTCCAACCGCCCGATCGACATGACACGCGGCATGTCAGGGGGCAGGTTGTCAAAGACCGTATCCCGGCCCTTTTCGTCATTGTTCGACGTGACCAGTCCCTCGGGTTTGTAATACAGCCAAACGCGCGCCGGTTCCGGTTCGGCCAGGGGTTCGCCGTTGATCAGGATCACATCCTTGTCCGTCACGTTCAGCGCGGGTGAGGTGATAACTTTCCCATTCACCTTGACCTCGCCCAGTTCGATCATCCGTTCGGCTTCACGGCGCGAGGCGACACCAGCGCGCGACAGCACCTTGGCAATCCGCTCGCCCTCATGCGCTTTGGCCGGCGCTTTGGGTGCGGATTTGGCGGTGGATCTGGCTGGGGGCTTGGGCTGGTCAGCCATAATGGGTATCCTTGGCACGGGGTGGCCGACGCCGTAGAGTATGTGAGGGGCGTTGAAAGGGCAATCGCATGTTCAGGTCGTTCATGGATTTGGCGCTGGACGAGGCGCGGGCGGCGGCGCGGCGGGGCGAGGTGCCGGTTGGGGCGGTGGTTGTGCTGGGGGACCGCGTTCTGGCGCGGGATGGCAACCGGGTGCGTCAGTTGTGCGACCCGACGGCCCATGCCGAGGTGCAGGTGATCCGGGCGGCCTGCCGTAGCTTGGGGTCAGAACGGTTGGTGGGCGCTGATCTCTATGTGACGCTGGAACCTTGCGTGATCTGTGCAGGGACCATTTCGGCCGCACGGATCGGTCGGCTGTACTATGGCGCAGCTGACCCCAAGTCGGGCGGGGTGGCGTCAGGCGCCCGGGTATTCACCCATTCGCAATGCCACCATGCCCCGCAGGTCTATGACGGCATCGCGGCAGGTCCAGCCGAGGAGTTGCTGAAGGCCTTCTTTGCGGACAAAAGGGTGTGAACCGGCAGCGCGGCAAAGAAGTCACGCATCGCACCTGGAATCTTTGGTCCAACATCTTTCCCGTTTGGAAAATTGCGGGCTTGATGTAACCAACCTCAAGCCGCGCAATTGAGGGAGGGCTTCCATGATGATTTGCATGATCAGCCGCCGTCGCGTTGGCGCCGGAGCAGCCCTGACCGCCTGAGGTCAGCCCTGTCCGCCGCTGGACCCTGTCCGGCATCCCATCACCCCTAGCGCAACCGGGCCCGGATCTTGCGGATGTTCGCATCTGTTGCCGTGCTTGACCCTTTATCCCTGAATGGAACCAGACTGACCCTGCGGGGCAGCTGGCCTTGTGAGAAAAATGACGTCAGACCTGATCGCAGAACCCCTGCGGCCTGTCGAAGCCCTTGATGCGTTGATCGCGCGGCACGGGCCTTTGCGGGTCATCCTGACCCTTCCGGCAGCGCTGTTGATGCGCCGCCGCGAAAGGTTGATTCTGGGGCATGAATTGTCACCGCATCTCCAGCGCGACATCGGCATTCCCCCCGACCGAACCGGTGGATGGGGGATGCGGTAATGCAGGGCGTGGCCATACCGCCCAGCCGGGCAGGGCCCTTGTAGGATGGGCAGTTCGCCGTCTCCCCTTTGGGGAGGCGGCGGTTTGCCCATCATTGGTTACAGGCTGATCGGCTGCATCACTTGCGGCTCGATCACCTGCACACCCGGCAACCCCGCACGTAGCACGTCCGCGTTCTGTTCCAGCAGCGGGAATGTGCGGTAGTGCCCCGGGATCACCGTCTTGAAGTTGAAATAGCGCCGGGCGGCATAGGCGGCCCGCGCCATATCCATCGTGAAATACCCGCCCGCCGCCAGGATGCCGATATCTGGTTTGTGCAGATCGCCCATCCAGTCCATATCCGCCATGATGTCAGTGTCACCCGAGGCATAGATCGTGTGGCCCTCGCCCGCGATCATGAAACCGGCTTCCGACCCTGCAGGCGCGCCGCCATCCAGCGAGGACGAATGGCAGGCATTCACCATCGTCACCCGCACCCCATTCAGGGTGACCGTCCCGCCCTTGTTGAACCCGGTGGTCTTGACCCCGTCCCGCGCCTCCAGCACCCCCATCAGGTCATAAATCCCGACCACTGGGATATCCAGTTCCTTGGCAATCGCCACGCTGTCGCCCACATGGTCGCCGTGGGCATGGGTCAGCAGGATATGGGTGGCGCCCGCCACAGCCTCGGCCCGGCGGTCCATCGGGAACATCGGGTTCCCGGTCAGCCACGGGTCAAGCAGCAGAACCGCCGTCTCAATCTCGATGCGAAAGCCGGCATGGCCAAGCCAAGTGATGTGCATGGGGTCGCTCCTCCTCTGATATTGGCCGCACGGTACCACAGGCTTGTTCAAAGGAAAGCGATGTTGGATGGCGGTCAGCTTTGCGGCACCAGGTTTGCATGCTACCTTTGGCCGGGTCAGGGGAGAAAGAGATGGATTGGTTGGCCGCTGTCGATGGGTACTGCGAGCGTATGGATGCGTCCTATTGGGCGGAACCGGTGAATGCTGTAACCAATGCGGCCTTTGTGATTGCTGCCATCATCATGTGGCGCAGGTCGGGGCAGGTCGCACTTGCGCGGGCGATGTGCGGGGTACTTGCGCTGATCGGGGTGGGGTCGTTCCTGTTTCACACCCATGCCAACCGCCTGACGGCGATGATGGATGTGACCCCCATACTGGCCTTCATCCTGCTTTATGTCTTCGCCGCGAGCCGCGACATGCTGGGGCTGAAGGGTTGGCAGGCGGGTCTGGCCACGCTGGCCTTTTTGCCCTATGCGGCGGCGGGGGCCTATCTGTTCGGCCAAGTACCCGGTCTGGGCGGGTCTGCGGCCTATGCGCCGGTGCCGGTTCTGATCCTGTTTTATGCCTGGGCCATGCGCGCGCACCTTGCCACATCACGCGGGCTTGCGGCGGGGGCGGCGGTGCTGGTCCTGTCGTTGACCTTCCGCACGTTGGACGGTCCGGTCTGCACCGCCCTGCCGTTGGGCACGCATTTCCTGTGGCATATCCTCAACGCCCTGATGTTGGGCTGGATGATCGAGGTTTACCGGCGGCACAGGCTTGCAGCAGCGGGGGCGCACCGCTAAACGGGGGGCAGATTTTCGGAGAAACCCCATGTCCATCGACACCGACACCGCCCGCAAGGTGGCCAAGCTTGCCCGAATCCGGGTGGACGAGGCGCATTTGCCCAAACTCGCCGAACAGCTTTCGGGCATCCTGGGCTTTATGGAGCAGTTGAACGAGGTGGATGTGACCGGGATCGAACCGATGGTGTCGGTGACGCCCATGCGTCTGAAACGCCGGGCCGATGTGGTGACCGATGGCAACATTCAGGCGCAGGTTCTGAAAAACGCACCCGATGCCCGTGAAGGGTTCTTTGCTGTGCCGAAGGTGGTGGAATGAACGCCAATGAACTGACCATCGCCGCCGCCCGCGACGCGCTGCGCAGGGGCGAGCTTTCCGCCGTCGATCTGACCATGTCCTGCATGGTGGCCATGGATGCGGGCGACGATCTGAACGCCTTTGTCCACAAGACCCCCGATATCGCGCTGGATCAGGCCCGCGCCGCCGATGCCCGCATTGCTGCAGGTGATGCGCCTGCGATGTGCGGCATACCGCTTGGGATCAAGGACCTGTTCTGCACCAAAGGCGTGCCCTCGCAGGCCGCGTCCAACATTCTGGCAGGTTTCAAGCCCGAGTATGAAAGCACGGTTACGGCCAAGCTGTTCGGCGCAGGCGCCGTGATGCTGGGCAAGCTGAACATGGACGAATTTGCCATGGGGTCCAGCAATGAAACCTCATGCTATGGCAATGTCATCAACCCGTGGAAGGTGGATGACCGCAATCTGACCCCGGGCGGATCATCGGGCGGGTCGGCGGCGGCGGTTGCTGCGGATATGTGCCTTGCAGCCACGGGCACCGATACCGGCGGGTCCATCCGCCAGCCTGCGGCCTTCACCGGGATCGTGGGCATCAAGCCGACCTATGGCCGCGTCAGCCGCTGGGGCATCGTGGCATTTGCCTCGTCGCTGGATCAGGCGGGGCCGATGACCAAATCGGTCCGCGATGCCGCCATCATGCTGGGCGCGATGTCGGGGCATGACCCGATGGATTCCACCAGCGCCGATCTTGCCGTGCCCGATTTCGAAGCGGCCCTGACTGGCGATATCCGCGGCAAGCGCATCGGCATTCCGCGCGAATACCGCATGGACGGCATGCCAGCCGAGATTGATGCCCTGTGGCAATCGGGCGTGGCGATGCTGAAGGATGCGGGGGCTGAGATTGTCGATATCACCCTGCCGCATACGAAATACGCCCTTCCCGCCTATTACGTCATCGCCCCGGCCGAGGCGTCCTCGAACCTCGCCCGCTATGACGGGGTGCGGTATGGCCACCGGGCCAAACTGTCGGCGGGCGATGGCATCACCGAAATGTACGAAAAGACCCGGTCCGAGGGGTTTGGCCCCGAAGTGCAGCGCCGGATCATGGTGGGCACCTATGTGCTGTCCGCCGGGTTCTATGACGCCTATTACAACCGCGCGCGGCGGGTGCGGGCACTGATCAAGCGCGACTTTGAACTGGCCTTTGAGGGCGGCATCGACGCGATCCTGACGCCTGCCACCCCCTCCAGCGCCTTTGGGCTGGGCGAGCTGGCGGATGCCGACCCCATTCAGATGTATCTGAATGACGTGTTCACCGTGACCGTCAATCTGGCGGGCCTGCCGGGTGTTTCGGTTCCGGTGGGGCTGGACAGCAAGGGGTTGCCCTTGGGTCTGCAACTGATCGGGCGGCCTTGGGAAGAGGGCGATCTGCTCAATCACGCTTATGTCCTGGAACAGGCAGCGGGCTTTGTGGCCAAGGCGAAAAAATGGTGGTAATGGCCCGGCCAGCGGCAGAAACGGGTTTGGGGTAGATGATGAAGCGTGTGGTCTTGGGTGTGGCGGTGCTGTGCGGTGTGGCGGCCTGTCAGCCACGGGTGCCCGACTCGGGGCCCGGCTTCAGCGACTACAACAGCTATCTGCGCGAACGCGAGGCCAACCCGGCCCCCGCCGCCGCCTTGCCACCTGTTGCGTTTTCAACCGACATCGCGGCCTCGGCGATTGCCGAGGCTGAGGCGGGCACAGGAACAGGTTTCACCGCCCCTCCACTGGACCCGATGGACCTGGGTGGGGACCGTGAGCGGGGCAATGCGCCCGCGGGCATCGAGGAAACCACAGCCGAGATGGGTTTTGTGACCGCAGGCGTATCGGATGAGCAGGACTTTTCCGCTGTCAGCACCCGCGAGACGATTGCCAGTGACATGGCAAGGATCGAGGCGAACCGCTCGCAATATGTCGTGATCCAGCCCGGTGCCCTGCCGGTACGTCCGGGTGATGTGGGGCCGAACCTGGCCGAATATGCGATTGCCACCAACAATCCGGTAGGCGTGCCGCTGTATGATCGCCCGAGGATCTATCTGGTGAACGTCCGGGTGGCCTGCAGCAAGTTCACCTCGCCCGATCTGGCGCAAGAGGCGTTCCTCGCGGGTGGCGGGCCGCAGTCTGACCGCAAGGGGCTGGACCCCGATGGCGACGGCTTTGCCTGTGATTGGGACCCGCGTCCCTTCCGCGCCGCCCTGCAATGACCGCTGCCCCGTCGCCCAATCATGGGCCGCGACGGGGCGGGGTGCAGCCTTCGCTGATTGTGATCCACTATACCGGCATGGCCACCTGCGCCGAGGCGCGGGCGCGGCTGTGCGACCCCGTGGCCGAGGTGTCGTGCCATTGGCTGATCTCTGAGGGGGGTGAGGTTGAGGCGCTGGTACCAGAGGCGTTGCGCGCCTGGCATGCGGGCGCGGGCGAATGGCTGGGGCAGGGCGATGTCAACTCCCGCTCCATCGGCATCGAACTCGCCAACCCCGGCGATCGCCCGTTCCCCGAGGCGCAGATGGTGGCGTTGGAGGCGCTGTTGCGCGGTGTGATGGCGCGTTGGCATATCCCGGCACGGGCGGTGATTGCCCATTCCGACATGGCCCCCAGCCGCAAGGGCGACCCGGGGCGGCGGTTTGACTGGCGCAGGCTGGCGTTGCAGGGGTTGGCGGTGTGGCCCGAACCCGGGCGCCCCGACGATTTCGCAGCCGACCTCAGCGCCTTTGGCTATCCGGCTGTGCCCGAGGCGGACCTGCTGGCCGCATTCCGCCTGCGGTTCCGGCCCTGGGCGCGCGGTCCGCTGGACGATGCCGACCGGGCCATAGCGGCAGGCTTGGCGTCATGCTTGACACAAGGGGCGGCCTGACAGAGCGTGGACCTGTACGATTTTAGCGGGGAATTTCATGCCAGCAGCAACCATAGTCATCCATTCCGGGTCTGATGCGACCCATGACGTCGATTTTCAACAGATCATCCTGGGCATTCTGGACAACGCCACCTGGCAGGCCACGATTGGCGACAAGAGCGTCGCCTTCAGCAACAGTTCTGCGGATGTGCTGCGGATGCAGGGCGCTGCAGGGTCACTCCTGCCCACCGATTTTGCCGTCACGGGATACAGCCTGACCGACCTTTCGGGGCATGAACTGTTCGATCTGAATTGGAGCGGCATCCAGTTCGTCCTGCGCAACCAGACCGAGGCAACCTTTGGCGCGGTCATGCGCAACCAGATGGAACAGATCTTGGAAGGTGTCGATCTGAACCTGCAATATCTGGGCGGTGTCGGGCGGGATGTGGTGACAGGCACCGACTTTCGTGATTCTCTGGCGGGCAGTGATGGGGCCGATGTGCTGTCCGGCGGCAAGGCGGCGGACCTGCTGTTGGGCGGCGGCGGGCGTGACAGGTTGTCTGGCGGCGATGGCACTGACCGTCTGGTGGGGCAGGGCGGGCAAGACCGTCTGACGGGCGGCTTGGGGGCCGACGCCTTCATCTTTGCCGGTCGCAACGCGGTCCTCGCCAGCGGCGACACCGTCACCGACTTCAGCATGGTGCAAAAGGATGTGATCGACCTTTCAAGTATCGACGCCAAGGTCGGCAATAAAGGGCTTGATGCCTTCACCTTCATCACTGGTGCGTTCAGCAACACCAAGGGCGAATTGCGGCTGGAGGAAGGCGTCGGTGGCACGCAGGTTCAGGCCGATGTGGATGGTGACGGTTCGGCAGATTTCGTGCTGACCCTGCAGGGGGTCACGGGGCTGGACGCCACGGCATTTGTTCTGTGAGGGTGCAGCGCTGGGTCGTGTTGGCGCTGCTGCTGCTGTCAGCGCTGTTTTGCGGGATGCTGCATCTGGTGGGCCTTGACGCGCCCCAGGGGGTGGAACAGCGCCGCGCCCTTGGGATTGCCCGAATGGCCACCGGGCTGATCGTGATCTGGATATGGCTTTGCGGCGGGCTGATGTACCTGTACCGCGACCGGATCAGGGCGCGGGTTCTGGCTTTGGGTCTGAACTGGCGACTGGGGTTCGTGCTGTTTTGCATCCTTCTGGCCTGTCTGGAAGAGGCTGTGACGGTCACCATGACCAACCTTGCCCCGCTTTTCGGGGCCGAGGTGGGCGAGGCCTATATCACCGCATCGACCAACTATCTCGATGTGATCCTGTTTCACTCGGTCGTGGTGTTCATCCCCTATTTCATCGTGCTGGCCTGGATTCTGGGGCGGTGGAGTTTCAGCCCCTTTGCGGTGTTCCTGAGCTTTGGCATCGTGGGGACTCTGGCTGAAGCGATCTTTGCCGGAAACCCCGGCGTTGTGACGGGATTTCCGATGTGGGCCTTTGTCTATGGGCTGATGGTGTGGTTGCCGGTGTATTGCCTGCCCCAGGATCGTGGCGCGCGGCCGGTGGGGTGGCTTGGGCATATGGTGCTGCCCTTTGCCATCTTCGGGTTGGCGATGCCGCTAATCGTGCCGATAGTCTATGGGATTACTGTGGTGCTGGGGCATCCCGGTATCCACTTTGACCCTGTGGCAGGATAAGGAAGATGGGCAAGCTGCAGCGCGCGGTTGACGTGACGGCGCTACCGGGGTAACCCGCCCCTTGCGCGGATGGCTGGGTGATCGCGGGGGTCTTGCCGAAAGGCGGGGGCCCCGAGGAAAGTCCGGACTCCATGAAGCAAGGGTGCCGGATAATGCCCGGCGGGGGCAACCCCAGGGAAAGCGCCACAGAGAAGAGACTGCCACGGTGCCAAGGGGTTTCCCAAAGCGGATCCGTGGTGATGGTGAAACGGTGGGGTAAGAGCCCACCACGGACCGGGCAACCGGGACGGTATGGCAAGCCCCACCCGGAGCAATGCCGAATAGGGACCTTGCGTGGGACCGGTCCGCTTGCGGAAACCGCCACAGGGACGCTTCAGCCCAGAGGTCCGGGTTGGCAGCTTGACCGCCCTGGTAACAGGTGCGGCAGAGGAATGATCATCCAAGGGGGAAACCCTGGGACAGAATCCGGCTTACAGGCCATCCGCGCGTTTTGGGCCCTGGCCTTTGGTAAGTTGACGGGATTTGCGGTTTGCGTCTGCCCACCATGGCGGTTGCGCGGACGTCATGGCCGAAGACCATGACAGCACGCGGGACAAGGCAGCGCGCAGGGCGGCCTGGGCTAAGCGTCTGAAACCGGGTGGCCATCTGCTGATCGACCAGACAGCCGGGCGTCTGCCCAAGCCCAGCACTATGTTGGACCCGTTTGGGGCGACGCGTGAGGCGGTCATCAAGATTCTGACCGATACCTTGGTCGATCCGGGGCGGGTGAGCGATGTTCTGGACCGAACCGGCGACACCGACGATCCATCAACCGTGATCGTGGTCACGCGGGTCTGATTTCGCGCGGTTTGCGGTTGACTCTGCCGTGGCCATGCGTAAAAGGCGGGCTTCAAGGATTTCACGGGGGCGCGGTGCGGCCCCGCTGCAGGAGAGACGACCATGGCCAAACCGGCGACGATCAAGATCCGTCTGAACTCGACGGCTGGCACCGGGCACTTCTATGTGACCAAAAAGAACGCCCGCACGATGACCGAGAAGATGACGGTCAACAAGTATGACCCCGTCAAGCGCGAGCATGTTCAGTACAAGGAAGGCAAGATCAAGTAAGATCTGCCAACCGCGACGCTACCCAAGGCCGCACCCATAACGTGCGGCTTTTTGGTTTTTGCCGGTACCCCGTGAGCGGAGGGGCGACCTCAGGGCATTGGTGTGTCCTGACAAGATTCTGCCACTGCGATTTTGTTTGGCGCGACCCCCACCACCAACCCAGGTGAGCGTCCTATGGTGATTTACCGCTAAGGTCCGGGCTTGGGTAACATCCGCGACGGTTACCGCGATAGGGACCTGCTGGACCGCGTGCGGCGTTGGGGTTGAGCAAGGGATAGGAGCGCCAAATGGAACGCGATCATTATGAAGAGCATTTCGTGGCCCGGGTCGGGTGGCTTCGGGCCGCCGTTCTGGGGGCCAATGACGGGATCGTATCCACGGCGGCGTTGATCGTCGGGGTTGCGGCGGCGGCGGACAGATCGGGTGTTCTGCTGGCCGGCATGGCGGGCCTTGCTGCCGGTGCCTTGTCGATGGCAGCGGGGGAATATGTCTCGGTCTCCTCGCAGGCCGATACCGAGCGGGCCGATACCGAACGGGAACGTGCCGAAATCGCTGCCGACCCCGAGGAGGAAAAGCGCGCCCTTGCCGGCATTTACCAAAGGCGCGGGCTGGATCCTGACCTTGCCATGCAAGTGGCAGCGGCTTTGCATGCCAAGGACCCGCTGGCCGCCCATCTGCGCGACGAACTTGGGTTTTCCGAGCATACCGAGGCGCAGCCACTGACCGCGGCGGCGGCATCGGCGGCCAGCTTTACCGTCGGCGCGGCCCTGCCGATGGCAACCGCGGCGCTGGTCCCGACCGAGGGGATCAGCCTTTGGGTGACCGTCCTGTCCCTGGTGTTCCTGGCCGTTCTGGGGGCCGTGGGTGCCAAGGCGGGCGGGGCGCCGATCAGACCCGCCGTTGTGCGGGTCACGTTCTGGGGCGCGGCTGCAATGGCGGTGACGGCCCTTGTGGGCAATCTGTTCGGCGCTGTGGTTTAAGCACGGGTCGCCTGCATCGGGCT
>CAMDHB010000093.1 GCA_945897655.1 Pseudorhodobacter antarcticus | reverse complement strand
AACGGGACCGCCGATTGCAGCTTGGGGTAATAGCGCCCGCCGGCCCGTTGCAGCGCGTCGGCCCAGCCGTGGTCAAAGATGTATTCGCCTTGGGAATGCGATTTCACATAGAGCGGCATGGCGGCGACAGGCGTGCCATTCACCCGCAGGATCAGCGGCTTGGGCTGCCAACCGGTGCCCTTGCCGGTGGAGCGGGACCGGTCCAGTGCCACAAGGAAACGGTGGGTGGTAAAGGGGTCAATCGGGCGGCCTGGACCAGGGCAGGCGATGGCATCCCACTGGGCGGCGGGGATGTCGGCCATGCTGTCAAGCAGCGCAATCTGGGTCTGGTCAGCCATGCGACCAAGGTGGCGCAACCACCATCCGGGTCAAGCGGGATAGCCTTCGAAGGTGACGTTTTGCGCGATTTTGCGGGCCTCTGCCTCGGCCTGCGCTGACTTGATCGTCCAGCACAGAATCGCGGCACCCTGCGCGCGCAGGGTGGTGACGCGGGGGCGGTTCAGATCCCGCGCCTCGTGGCTGATGAAACTGGACAGGGTCGCGTCATAATCGGGGATCTCGCGCAGCGCATCGCAGGTGGCTTCAGGCAAGGGATGCCAGTCGATCGGGTCATAAGCGGATGTCGTCAGGCCACGCGGCAAGTTGGGGGCCAGGGTTGCCATATGGGCCACGGAATGGGGGTTGAAGGACATCAGGGCCACGGGACCCGTGTAAATGGCCAAGGCCGCAGCCGTTGCAGCCTCCAGCCGGCCATCGGTGGCGGACATGGTCAGGGATTGGTCCTTGATCTCGATCAGCAGGGGAACCCGGCCCGCGATCAGGGTCAGGATATCGGCCAGCGTCGGGATGGTGTCAGTGCTGTCTTTCAGCCGGATCGACTGCAATTCGGTGGCTGTGCGGGCGTTCAGGTCGCCATGCTCGCCCGTCAGTCGGTCCAGCGTTTCATCATGAAACACCATAGGCACGCCATCGGACGACAGTTGCAAGTCAATCTCGATCCCGTAACCCGCCGCAACCGCCGCCGAAATGGCGGCGGCTGAGTTTTCGATGATGCCCTGCGCCCGGTTGTGATAGCCGCGGTGGGTGATGGGGTGGGTCAGAAACGCCTCAGGCAGGGGAACACGCATCAGACGATCTCGAACACGGCTTCAATCTCGACCGCAACGCCCAAGGGTAGGGAGGCGGCGGACACGGCCGAACGGGCATGGCGGCCCGCGTCGCCCAGCACGGCGACAAGGAAATCGGACGCGCCGTTGATCACCTTGGGCTGGTCGGTGAAATCGGCGGTCGAGTTCACGAAGCCCACCAGTTTCACCATGCGGACAAAGCGCGACCAGTCGCCGCCACAGGCCGACTTGACCTGCGCCAGAATGGCCACAGCACAGGTTTGCGCAGCAGCGGCCCCGGCGGTCACGTCCAGATCATGGCCCAGCTTGCCGGTCAGCAGCGTGGCCCCGATCCGGCTGATCTGGCCGGAGATATAGACCTGATTGCCCGTGCGCACGAAGGGCACATAGTTGGCTGCGGGGGCAGGGGCGTCGGGCAGGGTGATGCCCAGTTCGGCAAGGCGGGTTTCGATGGTCATGGGGTCAGCTTTCACGAAAGGCCAGGTTGAAGTAATCGGTGAAGGGTTTCAGGAGGTAAGCGATGGGCGAGTGTTCGCCGGTCTTGATGAACACCTCGACCGGCATGCCGGGGATCAGGGTCTGGCCATTCAGCCGTTCGATCTGACCGGGGTCAAGTTCCACCTCGGCCCGGTAGAAGGACGCTTTGGTCGTCTGATCCGACATGGCATCGGCAGAAATGGTCACCAGATGGCCATCCAGTTGCGGCGTGGTCCGGGCCGAGAAGGCGGCAAAGATCACATGGACCGCTTGGCCGATGTGAATTTCGTCCACATGGGTGGGCTGGACCTGCGCCACGATGATCAGCGGGCGGTCCTGCGGGATGATGTACAGCACGGGCTCCGCCGGGCGGATCACCGCTTGCGGCGTGGTGACCTGCAATCCCAGCACAACGCCCGACACCGGGGCGCGGATGTCCAGCCGGGCCACGCGTTCGGCCAGGGCACGGCGGCGTCCGGCCAGTTCCAGCGTCTTGTCGCCCATGTCGCGCAACTGGGTGTTGGCATCCTCGCGCCGGGCCGATTGCAGTTGCAGGATCTGCAACTCGATCTCGGTCGCCCGACCCTCGGCCTGGGCGCGGTTACCGTCCAACTCGCCCAGGTTGCCTTCCAGTCGTGACACTTCGCGCCTCAGGTCGACCAGACGCGCCGATTGGGTCAGCCCCTTGTCCAGCAGGCTTTGCTGATCGGCGATTTCCGGCAGGACCAGATCGATCTGGTCCTGGATCGCGGCGGTTTGCGAGGTGATGCCCGCCACCTGCGCCCGGATCTGGTCGGTGCGCTTGTTCAACTGGCTGATCTGGGCGGAAAGGGTTTCCTTGCGGGCCACGAACAGGCGGCGCTGGCCTTCCAGCATGTCGGCCACATCGGGCCGGTCGCGGGCAAGGTCCAGCAGTTCCTGGGTAAAGACCGGTTCGGGCTTGTCGTCCCGCTCGGCCTCCAGCCGTGAGCGGCGGGCCATACCGTCAAACAACTGACCCTCGATGATGGCCAATTCCGATTTGATCTGGGTGCCGTCCAACTGGATCAGCAGATCACCGGCCTGGACGGTTTGCGCCTCGGTCACGTTGATGGTGGCGACAACGCCGCCATCGGGGTGCTGAACGACCTGACGGTTCTGTTCCACCTGAATGACACCAGGGGCCACGATGGCGCCGTCAATATTGGTCAGCAACGCCCAGCCGCCAAAACCGCCAACCAGCACAAGCACGGTCAGAACGCCAATCCACACCGGGCGGCTGGCCGACCATACGGCGCGCTGTTCCGCCTCTTCGGCCACGCGGTCAACCTTCTTGGGTTGACCAACGGCAGTGGGTTTGGGTGCCGTCACCTCGGTTGGCGCGGGGGCGGCAAGGGCGGTGGATTGCGTCACGGCCTCGGGTTTCTGGGCGTCGCTCATGTCACACCTCCGGGGCCGGCCGCTTTTGTGATTTCCGAATGGTTCTTGACCATTTCGCGCAGAACCTGATCCCTGGGGCCAAAGGCGCGGCGTGTGCCATCCTCCAGCACCAGAAGCAGTTCGCATTCCTGAATGGCCGCCGGACGGTGGGCCATGATCAATATGGCCCGTCCTGCCGCCTTCATCTGCGCAATCGCCTGATTGAGGGCGACCGACCCTTCGTTATCAAGGTTCGAGTTGGGTTCATCCAAGACCAGCAGCACCGGGTCACCATACAGCGCCCGCGCCAGCCCGATGCGCTGGATCTGCCCGCCCGACAACCGCCCGCCCAACGCCTGAACGCGGGTGTCATAGCCTTCGGGCAGTTTGGTGATCATCTCATGCGCGGCAGCTTTCTTGGCCGCCTCAACCACGGCGTTGCCGTCGGGATTTTTCTGCAGACGGGCGATGTTTTCGGCGATCGTGCCTTCAAACAGGGTAATCCGCTGCGGCAGATAGCCGATATAGCTGCCCAGACGGTCCGGGTCATACTGTTCCAGCGAGGCGCCATCCAAGCGGACCTTGCCGCCGGCGGGTTTCCATGACCCGATCAGCGCGCGGGCCAGCGACGACTTGCCCGCACCGGACGGCCCGATGACGCCCAAGGCCTGCCCCGGTTCCAGCCGGAACGACACCATCCGCAGCACGGCCTGCGCCTCGCCCGGGGGGACGACGGTCAGACTTTGCGCCTCCAGTATCGCGCGGGGGCGGGGCAGTTCGGTGTGGGGCGGTTCGGGCTGCACGCGGGTCAGCAGTTCGGCCAGACGCGCGCGACCCTCTTGCGCGCGGGTCACCAGCGCCCATTGGCCAATCGCCACCTCGATCGGTTGCAGGGCGCGGCCCAGCAGGATTGACCCGGTGATCATCGCGCCCGCGCCCATTTCGTTTTGCAGCACCAGATAGGCGCCCAGACCCAGCATCACCGACTGCAGGAATTGGCGGAAGGTTTTGGAAATGGTGCCAAACACCCCGCCCAGATCCGACGCACCGATGCTTTGCACCAGCGCCATCTTGCGCGCCACCTGCCAGCGGTCAAAGGCGGCATTGGTCATGCCCAGCGCCTGCACCGCCTCGGCCTCTTGCTTGATGGCGTCCGACATCATCTCACCCCGCAGGGTGGCGGCATTGGCGCGGCGCAGCGGTTCTTTGGTCATCCACTGGTTCATCAGGGTGATGACGATCAGGAACACGCCGCCGAACACGGCAAGCCAGCCCATCCAGGGGTGAAAGACAAAGATCACCGCAACAAACAGCGGTGAAAACGGGATGTCGAACACGGCAATCAGCACGGGGCTGGCCCACAGGCGTTGCACCGCCTCCAGATCGCGCTGGGCTGCCAATGCTACCGGATCACCGGGCACCTGCTGCATCCGGCGCAGCGCGGCGGAAAACACCCGCCGGTCCAGCCGTTCCTGCATCCGCGCGCCCACACGGGCCATGATCCGGCCACGGGTATAGTCCAGCACGCCCATGATCACGAACATGAAGGCCATCAGCCCGGTCAGCGCCCACAGCGTGGGTTCAGACCGGCTGCCCAACACCCGGTCATAGACCTGAAGCATGTAAAGCGGGCCGGTCAGCATCAACGCATTGACGAACACGGAAAAAACAAAGGCTGCGATCAACAATCCGCGCATGTCGCGGCGGGAGGCGTCAAGCTCGTCCCGGCCCCGCTTGAATTCGATCTGGCTCATGCAGAGCTCCTATGTGCCGAAAATCATCGGCGAGTTTCTTCTTGGCCCGGCTTGGAAGTTTCGCTTGCCCGTTGTCTTGCCACGCCTGCCAGCATAAGGCTTGTGGCAGAAGAGTTAAAGCCGTGCTGACGGTACGGGGCCATCGAAAGATTCAGATGTTCAGATCACTTCGCCCCGCGCAAAAGCCACTTGGACTGATGGCATCTGTCGCGCTTTTAGGCCTTTGCGCCATGACGGCTTGTGCACCTGCCCCCGTCAATACCGGCATAAATGACAGGTATGAGACGCAGAACAGGGCCACGCACCAGTTCAACCTGGCCCTGGACAAGAACCTGCTGCGCCCCGTGGCGACCAGGGCTGACAATCTGGTGCCCGACAAGATCGAGGAAGGGATCGGCAACTTTGCCGACAACCTGGAACTGCCGGGCGAGGTGGTGAACAGCCTTTTGCAGTTCCGCATCGGCAAGGCAGCCGAAAACACGTTGCGCTTTGTGATCAACACCACCGTCGGTATCGGCGGGCTGTTCGATCCGGCCACCCCCTTGGGCATTGCGGGCAAATCAACTGATTTTGGCGAGACGCTGCATGTCTGGGGCGTGCGCGAAGGGTACTATGTCGAACTGCCGTTCTTTGGCCCGTCGACCGACCGTGACGCGTTGGGCAAAGTGGTGGACTTTGCGCTGGACCCGTTGGACCTGATCTTCCCGGATCTGGACAACACGCCGCTGATCGCGCAAGTCGCATCAAGAATATCTGATCGGGGCCGCTATTCCGAAACGGTGGATTCGGTCCTATATGACAGTGCAGACAGCTACGCACAGGCCCGGCTCTTGTACCTGCAGAACCGGCGGTTTGAACTGGGCGAAGTGGCGGGTGAAGAGAGTTTTGAGGACCCCTATGCGGAATGATCTGAAAAGCGGCGAACCGGGAACCGATTCGCTGCGAATGACACGGCGTGCCTTTGGTGCGGGTCTGGCGGCAGGCACCGGGTTCATGGCCTTTGCGCTGCCGGTGCGGGCGCTGACGGTCGATCAGGCCCGTGCCCTGATCGACAAGGCGATTTCCGAGGTCAACGCGATCATCAGTTCAGGCAAGTCCGAAGACCAGATGTTCGTGGATTTCGAACGTCTGTTCGTGACCTATGCCGATGTGTCAACGATTGCCCGGTCGGCGCTGGGGGTTGCCTCCAAAAGCGCATCGGCCGCGCAGATGAGCGCGTTTACCAAGGCGTTTCAGGGCTATATCAGCCGCAAATATGGCCGCCGCTTCCGCGAGTTCATTGGCGGCAAGATCGAAGTGACCGACGCGCGGCCGATCAAAAGCTATTTCGAGGTCGTCTCGGTTGCCTATCTGCAAGGCGAAGCGCCGTTCGATTTGCGTTGGCATGTGTCCGACAAGTCGGGGCGGCAGTTGTTCTTCAACATCATCATCGAAGGCATCAACATGCTCGCGTCCGAGCGCACCGAGATCGGGGCGATTCTGGACAAGAATGGCGGCGATGTCGACAAACTGACGGCGGTTCTGCTACAATCCTGACCACCGCGTGGCGGCAGGGTGGTTATCCCATCCTGTGGGCGGTCAGTTCCCCTGACCCAAGACACCCTTCAGAATGGACGTGATCGTGTCCTCCGCTTCGGGCGAGGGCACTTCCGGCTGTGTGGCACCAGACGGCGCCGCCTCGGGCGCGGCGGTCCCGGGCGTCGAGGTATCGGGGACCGGCGCATCGGGGGCCGAGGGGTCCGGTTTGATGCGGGCCTGTGGCACGATCATCGGCAGGTCCTTGGGCGGCAAACCGTCTTCCACGCGCACCATCACCTCATGCCAGATCTCGGCGGGCATGCCGCCGCCGGTGACGCCTGCCATCGTTGTGTTGTCGTCATAGCCCATCCAGACGCCGGTCACATAATCGGCGGTAAAGCCGATGAACCAGGCATCGCGCGCCTCGGACGTGGTGCCGGTCTTGCCGGCGACTTGCCGCCCGTCCAGACGCGCCCGCATGCCGGTGCCGCCGTCCACAACCTGCATCATCATCCAGATCAACTCTTGCGCCGCAGTCTCGGAAATCACCCGCTCACCAATGCCGCCCGCCGGGCCGATGATCGGGTCATCCTGATCCTTCAGCCGCAATTCGGTCAGGCCATAAGGCGTGACGGATGACCCGCCGTTCAGAATGCCCGCATAGGCGCCTGTCATCTCCAGCAGCGTCGCCTCGGACGCGCCCAAGGCCAGCGCGGGGCCTATGGCCAGGTCAGAGCGGATGCCGAACCCTTCCGCCACGGCGCGCACCGCGTCGCGCCCGACCTTTTCGCTGACCTTGACGGCGGGCACGTTGCGGCTTTCGGTCATGGCTTGGGTCAGGGTGATCACCCCCTTGAATTCCTTGTCGTAATTCTCGGGCGACCAAGGGCCGGAGCCCGGCGTGCGGATGGTCAGGGGGCTGTCATCCACAAAATCCATCGGGCTGAAGCCCATGTCCAGAGCGGCGGCATAGACACAGGGTTTGAAGCTGGACCCGGTCTGACGCAGCGCCTGTGTGGCGCGGTTGAACGACCCCGCCGTGACGATCTTGCGCCCGCCCACCATGGCCCGCACCGCGCCATCCGCGCTCATCACCACGATGGCGGCCTGCACGTTCGACCCTTCTTTCAGCTTGGTGTCAAAGACCGTTTTCAGCGCCTCTTCGGCCCCGCGCTGGATGCGCTGGTCCAGCGTTGTGGCCATGATCACATCCTCGGTCGTTTGCGACCCCAGATAAGAGGGCGTGCTTTCCATCACCCAATCGGCAAAGAAACCCCCGGAATTGCGCGCTGCCGCATCCGAAAGTTGTGCCGGGTTGGCCAGCGCATCCGCCGCCTCTTCAGGGGTGATATAGCCCTGCGCCTCCATCAGCCCGACAATCACCGCCGCCCTGTCTTGCGCGCGTTTCAGGTTGTTGGTCGGCGCATATTTCGACGGCGCCTTCAACAGCCCCGCCAGCATCGCCGCCTCGGCCGGGCTGAGCGTGGCTGCCGAGGTGCCGAAATAGCGTTGCGCCGCCGCCTCGAAGCCGCGCGCCCCGGCCCCCAGATAGGCCCGGTTCATGTAGATCGTCAGGATGTCATTCTTGGAGTATTTGGCCTCCATCGCCATGGCATAGGGAATTTCCTTGATCTTGCGCCACAGCCCGCCACCCCGGCAGTCATCCTCATAGGCCGCTTCATCCTTCCACTGCTTGGGGTCGTATTGCACCCCCAGACACAGAAGTTTGGCCACCTGCTGGGTGATGGTTGACCCGCCGTTCCCCTCCAACGGGCCGCGCCCGGCGGCCAGGTTGATCGTCACGGCTGAGGCGATGCCGCGCGGGCTGATCCCGAAATGCTGGTAGAACCGCTTGTCCTCGGTCGCGATCACCGCATGCAGCAGGTTCAACGACACCGTCTCGGCGGTCTGGCCGCCAAAGGTTTCCCCGCGCCAGGCAAAGACCGCGCCATCGCGGTCCTGCAAGGTCACCGACCCGCGCGCCCGCCCGTCCAGCAGGGTTTCAAGGGGCGGCAACTGGACCAGGAAATACAAGACCGCGCAGCCGACAATCATCGCGCCAATCACGCCCAAGCGCCACAGGATGCCCCAGAGTATTCCCCAGATGAACCCCACCACCCGCGCCACCAGCCCGCGCTTTGGGGTCCGCGATCTGCGGACAGGCGATTTTGCCGCCGGACGCCGGGCAACCTTTGCCCCAGCCGTCGGCCGCCGATCCGCCACCAGCGGTTTGCCCTTGCCCGTCGTCGCCATTCTGCCTGTCGCCCGTTCCGAGACTGTTTTGCCAGACCATACCCTGTCCGCACTGATTTGTGGAGCATCAGCGTAAGCGATTCGCAGTCTCAATGCGCCTAAAAAACAGTCAATCGTGAAAAAACGGTGAAATTTTACGCAAATCCGCAGGTTTTGCCCGACCCGCGCCCGCCGATACCTTGTGCTGCAGGTGCGAACGTCACCCTGATGTCATCAAGGCCAGCAGTGGCCGTTTCGGGAAAGGGGTATAAATTGAAACTCATTATTGCGGCGATCAAGCCGTTCAAACTTGAGGAAGTCCGCGAGGCGCTCACCACGATCGGCGTGCGCGGGATGATGGTAACCGAAATAAAGGGCTTTGGCATGCAGTCGGGCCACACCGAGATTTACCGTGGCGCCGAATATGCCGTGAACTTCGTGCCCAAGATGCGTCTGGAAATTGTCGTCACCGATGCGCTGGCGGATCAGGTCGTCGATACGATCACCAAGACCGCACGCACCAACAAGATCGGCGATGGCAAGATCTTCGTTCTGGACGTGGAACAGGCCGTGCGGGTGCGCACCGGCGAAACCAACGATGACGCGCTGTAAGGCCGGGGAAAAGGGGAAAACCTGAGATGATCAATAAAACCAAACTCTCCGCACTCTCAGGGCTGTCGGCCCTGTTTGCCGGACTGCCCGCTTTGGCACAGGACGCAGCCCTGGTGCCGTATGTCTATGAAAAGCATGTCAACAACGGCGATGTCGCCTGGATGAGCATCTCGACCGTTCTGGTCCTGCTGATGACCGTGCCTGGCCTTGCGCTGTTTTACGGCGGCCTGGTGCGCACCAAGAACATGCTGTCCATGCTGACGCAGGTTTTCGCGATTTCCGCGGTCGTCTGCATCATCTGGGTGACCTACGGCTACTCGCTCGCCTTCTCCTACGGCGGGTCGATGGACACCTATGTCGGCGGCTTCTCCAAGATGTTCCTCGCCGGGGTCGATGCGACCACGCTGGTGCCCACCTTCACCAACGGGGTCTGGCTGCCGGAGTACACCTTCATCGCGTTCCAGATGACCTTTGCGATGATCACCCCTGCCCTGATCGTCGGCGCCTTTGCCGAGCGGGTCAAATTCTCGTCGCTCATGGTGTTCTCGATCCTGTGGGTGACCTTCATCTACTTCCCGATGGCCCATATGGTCTGGTGGTGGGGTGGTCCGGACTTCCTGGCCGAACAGCAGACCGCTTTGCTGATCGCCCAGGCTGCCGGTGACGCCGTGGCCGAGGCTGCTGCCGCTGCCAATCTGGCTGCCAATGGCCTGCTGTGGAACTGGGGTGCCTTGGACTTTGCCGGTGGGACCGTGGTTCACATCAACGCCGGGGTTGCCGGTCTGGTGGGCTGTATCGTGCTGGGCAAGCGTGTGGGCTATGGCAAGGATTCGATGGCCCCGCATTCGCTGACCATGACCATGATCGGTGGCGCGCTGCTGTGGGTTGGCTGGTTCGGCTTCAACGCCGGGTCCAACCTGGAATCGAACGCGATCACCTCGCTGGCCATCGTGAACACCTTTGTCGCCACCGCTGGTGCGGGCGTGGCCTGGATGTTCGCCGAATGGGCACTGAAGGGCAAACCCTCGCTGTTGGGTCTGATCTCGGGCGTGGTGACCGGTCTGGTTGCTGTGACCCCGGCGGCAGGCTTTGCAGGGCCGATGGGGGCGCTGGTGCTGGGT